>NZ_JAAGPF010000819.1 GCF_017104645.1 Burkholderia sp. Ac-20379 | reverse complement strand
GGCGCTGCCGGCCCGGATCGATGCGAGCCGGCTCGACGCGCTCGCCGCCGCCGCGCAGCGCGTGCCCGGCGTGACGTTCGTCGACAAGGCCGCGAGCGTGTCGCGCCTGTTCGGCGCGTATCGCATGGACAGCGCGATCTGGCTGGCCGGCGCGCTGCTGGTGGTGGGCGCGCTGCTGAGTTGGCGCTACGGCCCGCGCGGCGGCGTCGCGACGACCTTGCCGGTGGCGTTCGCGATCGGGCTCACGCTCGCGGTGTTCGGCTACCTGCGCATGCCGCTGACGCTGTTCAATTGGCTTGCGCTGATGCTCGTGCTCGGCGTGGGCGCCAACTACGCGGTGTTCCTGCGCGAAGGCTGCCAACGCGAGGCGTCGGAAGCCGGCTCGGTGTGGACCGGCGTGCTGCTGTCGGCCGCCACCACGCTGCTGTCGTTCGGCATGCTGGGCGCGAGCGGCATGCCGGCGCTCCGTGCGTTCGGCAGCACGCTCGCGCTCGGCATCGTGTTCTCTGTCTTGTTCGCGCCGCTTGCCGTGCCGCGTCACCAGGATTCCCGCCCATGTTGCTTTCTCTTGTTTATCTCCATTCCTTCCTCTTTGTCTTCGCTCTTCTCTCTGTCATTTCCTTCTTCTACTCCTCTTAACTTCTGTCACCATTCTCTTTCTCGTTTTCCTTCTTCTGCTTCTTTCTCTTTTCCCTCCTCTTTTTCTTCTTTTTCTTTTTCTCCCTTCTCTCCC
>NZ_JAAGPF010000818.1 GCF_017104645.1 Burkholderia sp. Ac-20379 | reverse complement strand
GCTGGCCGAGCGCGCGTTTCGCGAAGGCGCGGCCGATTCGCTCGACGTGCTCGACGCCGAGCGCGGCCTGATCGCCGACGAGGCCGCGCTGGCCGCCGCCTCGCAGCGCGTCGCGCTCGATCAGGTGACCGTGTTCAAGGCGCTCGGCGGCGGCTGGCAGCCGTGATGGCCAGGCCGTCTTCCTTCTTCCATCGATCCGATTCCACACAGATTTTCACGCCGACGAGCATGACGACATGAGCACGACCACCGAGCAGAACCCCGGCATCGCGCCGACCACCGAACCCGTCGCGCCGCGTGCGCGCTTCGCGGGCGCCCGCCGCACCTGGCTGATCGCGGGCGGCGCGCTGGCCTTGCTCGCGCTGCTGGCCTGGGGCTGGCACTGGTGGCGCGTCGCGCGCTTCGTCGAAAGCACCGACGACGCCTACGTGCGCGCCGACGTCGTCACGGTCAGCCCGCGCGTGTCGGGTTACGTCACGCGCGTCGCCGTGGACGACGATCAGCGCGTGGCGCGCGGCGACGTGCTGGCCGAACTCGACGATCGCGATTTCCGCGCGAAGCTCGACGCGGCGCAGGCGGCGGTGGCGTCGGCCGAGGCGGG
>NZ_JAAGPF010000817.1 GCF_017104645.1 Burkholderia sp. Ac-20379 | reverse complement strand
CGGCGGGGCAGCTTGCGCTGGACGAGGATGCCGGCGCCGCGCCGCGCCACCGCTACACGATGCGGCTCGATGGCCGGGCGTTCTTCCTGCGCGATCATCAGGTGCAGGGCCGGGGCGTGTTGCCGGGCATGGCGCATCTCGAGTTCGTGCGCGAAGCCCATGCGCGCGCCACCGGCTGCGGGCCCGGCGCGGAGCTGACGCAGCACACCTGGCTGCGGCCGGCGGTGCAGGCGTCGTCGGCGGCGCTGCCGTTGACGCTGACGCTGGAACGCATCGCGGAAGGTTCGTACGCCTATGAAATTGCCGATGGCGCGGGCGACGGCGCGCAGGTGTTCGGCACCGGCCGCATCGCGGCGCTGCGGGCCGACGCGCCGCGCGCGCCGGTTCACGATCTGCCGAAGCTGCGGGCGCTGACGCCCGACACGCTCGACGTCGACGCCTGCTACCGACGCTTCGCGGCGCTGGGCCTGGCCTACGGCCCGGCGCATCGCACGCTGCAAGCGCTGCATGCGGGCGACGGCCTGGTGCTGGCGCGGCTCGAATGGTCCGCCGAGCTCGAAGCCGACGCGCGGCAGGACGGCTGGCCCGGCGGTTA
>NZ_JAAGPF010000816.1 GCF_017104645.1 Burkholderia sp. Ac-20379 | reverse complement strand
CGATCCGCGAGACGGCATGGGCCTGCCGCCCTGCGTCGTCGGCCGGACGCCATCGAATCTGTCGAGGATGCGCCCGTGGCTTTTCCGTATTGCACGCTCAATCGCACGCTCAGTTTCCGCGGCCTGCCCGCGTCGCCCGGCGATCGCGCGCCGATGACGCGTTCACCTTCGCCTTCGCCGTTGCCTTCGCGGCGCGGCCATGCCCGCGCCGGCGCGCTGCGCCGTGCATAAGCGCGCCGGCCGCCTGCCGGTGTTCGCCAGGATCGATACGCGTCTCGCCAAGTCCGCGCTCGCCGCGTTGGCCGCCGCCTGCGGCGCGTGCTCGCTGACGCCGGCCTATCACCGCCCCGATCTCGCGCTGCCGCCGCAATGGGACGGCGCATCCGCCGACGCGACGACGCTCGCGGCCGCCACGCCCGTGAAGCGCGAATGGTGGCGCGCGTTCGGCA
>NZ_JAAGPF010000077.1 GCF_017104645.1 Burkholderia sp. Ac-20379 | reverse complement strand
CAAGCGCACGCAGTACGCAACACACATGCCGCACCGGCCGCCGTTCGCGCGGCGGCCGGTGCGGCATGAGCGGCAGCCGGGCACCGATCGTCCAACAGCCCGGCGCCGAACCGCCAGAAGATGTCTTATACGAGGCATGACATGAATTCGACCTTCGACACCGTCTCCACGGCCCCGGCCCGGCCGCCCCGTTCCGCCACGCCGTTCACGGTCGGTCTCGCCGGCATCGCCGCCGCGCTCGCCACGCTCTGGTTCTCGCGCGACGGCACGCTGCTGAGCGGCGCCGAGCGCGGCTTCGCGGCCTGTCTCGCGATCATCGTGGTGGTCGGCTCCTACGAACTGTTCGTCGCGCGCGCCTACCTGCGCCCGAGCGCCGGGCTGATGGCCGACGCGGTGCGCCCGCTGAGCTTCGCGCGCGTCGCGATGCGGCTCGCGGCGCTCGGCGCGATCTACGCCGGCATCGCGCTGATCTACTGGCTGCTGCCCGAATATCACGGCGATTTCTACAAGCCGTTCTGGAACCTGTGCGCGCTGCTCGCGCCGTATTTCGCGGTGGGCGCGCCGCTTTATTTCGCGTGGATGGACACGCGCCAACGCGACGAGCACGACGCCTACCTGAGCCTCGCGCACCTGCTGCTGCGCGGCCAGCGGCCGGCGCAATGGGCGCCGTTGCGCGAGATGCTCGGCGGCTGGGCCGTGAAGGCGTTCTTCCTGCCGCTGATGTTCGTCTACGTGTCGACCAACGCCGACCATCTGACCGCGTCGATGGCCACCATGGCCGCCGCGCCCTATTCGCTCGCCACGTTCCGCTTCTTCTACGAACTGGCGTTCACGATGGATCTGCTGTTCGGCTCGGTCGGCTACCTGTGCACGTTCCGCGTGCTCGACAGCCACGTGCGCACGGTCGAGCCGACCGCGCTCGGCTGGATCGCCGCGCTGATCTGCTATCAGCCGTTCTGGTCGCTGATCTCGGATCGCTACATCCGCTACGAAGGCACGCTGTTCTGGGACAACTGGCTCACGCACGTGCCCGCGCTCCAGTTCGTGTGGGGGCTGGCGATCATCGCGCTGGTGATCTGCTATGCGCTGTCGACGATCTCGTTCGGGCTGCGTTTCTCGAACCTGACGAACCGCGGCATCATCACGTCCGGCCCGTACCGCTTCACCAAGCACCCGGCCTACCTGACCAAGAACCTGTCGTACTGGCTCGTGTCCGTGCCGTTCGTGCCGGCGCTCGGCTGGCCGGTGGCGATCGCGCATTGCGCGGGGCTGCTCGCCGTGAACGGCATCTACTTCCTGCGCGCGAAAACCGAGGAGCGGCATCTGATGCGCGATCCGGACTATCGCGCCTATGCGGAATGGATCGCGCAGCACGGCATGTTCGCGCGGGTGCGGAAGTGGTTCGGCTAGGCGGAAACCGCGCGTTGCCCGAATCGGTCGCGTGGGTTCGGCACGCACGCTCGCCCATGCAAAACGCCCGCTCGATTCGAGCGGGCGTTTTGCATGGACATCCGGGCAAGCCTCAGCGGCGATCGATCGAGAACCGCCCCGGGCCGGCCACCGCGAGCACCAGCAGGCCGCCGAAGATGCTGACGTTCTTGTAGAAGTTGATCATGTTGGCGTATTGCTCCATGCCGCTCATGGTCCAGTAGTGGTGGCCGATGAACGCGGTGCCGAGCGTGTAGAGCGCCAGCAGCAGCGCCACCGGGCGGGTCCAGAAGCCGAACACGATCAGCAGCCCGGCCACGAACTCCATCGCCACCGCCACCGCGGCCGCCAGCATCGGCGCGGGCACGCCGGTCGATCCCATGTAGGCGACGGTGCCCGAGAAGCCGGTCAGCTTCTGCCAGCCGAACATCACGAACAACACCATCATCAACACGCGCGCCACCAGCAGCACGCCGTCCTTTTGACCTTCGAGAGAGAGATAACGCATGGTCGAATCCTTGTTCAAACCTGATGTTCCGGTATCGATGAAGGCCACGCCGGCCCCGTGTTTCCGGCGCTTGGGTGCCATCATCGAATGATTAGTCTTGCAAAGCAATAGTGACGTGCAGCGCCATATCGGAAGCCGCCGCGCGCCCCGCAGGGTGGAGCGCGCGGCCGCCTCGAAGGCCGCTCAGGCCCAGTCGGCCGTCACGTCGACCGGGCGCAGGTCGAACACCAGCACTTCGGCATCCTGACCGTTGCTGAAGTTCAGCACGTCCTCGCCGCGAATCCGCGCGCCGTCGCCTTCGCCGAGCGCGACGCCGTTGACCGCCAGGCTGCCGCGCGCCACGTGCACATACACGAAGCGGCCGGCCGGCACCGCGAGGCTCGCGGCTTCGTCGCCGTCGAACAGGCCGGCGTAGATCCGCGTGTCCTGACGGATCGCCAGCGCGCCGTTCTCGCCGTCCGGCGACACCACCAGGCGCAACTGGCCGCGCTTGTCGACGGCAGGCACGTTGGCCTGCTGATAGCGCGGTTGCGCGCCCTTTTCCGACGGCCCCACCCAGATCTGCAGGAAGTGCACCTGCTCGTCCTTCGAGTGGTTGAACTCGCTGTGCGCCACGCCGGTGCCGGCGCTCATCAGTTGCACGTCGCCGGGCACGATCACCGAGCCGGTGCCCATCGAATCCTTGTGTTCGAGCGCGCCTTCGAGCACGTACGACAGGATTTCCATGTCGCGGTGCGGGTGCGTGCCGAAACCGCGGGCCGGGGCGACGCGATCGTCGTTGATCACCAGCAGATCCGAAAAGCCGACTTGTTGCGGATCGTAGTAGTTCGCGAACGAAAAGGTGTGGCGGGAGCTGAGCCAGCCATGTTCTGCACGGCCGCGGGCATTGGCGTTACGGACTTCGATCATGTTGATTCTCCGGTGGATCGCGCTGCGCCCCTGTGGTGCGGCGTCGATCGATGAGACAAATCTTAAGTCAACCGGAGTGATAGATAAATCGCATGTGGGATAATCATCGTCCCGATTTAGTTGACAATAACCGGCCCATGCAACTCGACGACCTGCGCATCTTCATCTCGACCGTGGAGGCCGGCAGCTTCACGGCCGCCGCCGACAAGCTCTCGCTGTCCAAGCAGTTCGTCAGCCGGCGCATGGCGGCGCTGGAGGCCGCGCTGCACGTGCGCCTGCTGAACCGCAACACGCGCAAGCTGGCCGTGACCGAATCGGGGCAGGCGTTCTATCGCCACGCGCAGCGGATCCTCGCCGAGGTCGCGCAGGCCGAGGAGGCGATGTCGACGCGCCGCACCGAGCTGCACGGCTCGCTGAAGATCAGCGCGCCGATGTCGTTCGGCATGAGCCACCTGTCGCCGCTGCTGGCCGAATTTCTGGCCGCCCACCCGGCCGTGCGGCTCGACGTGGAATTGAGCGACCGGCGCGTGGATCTGATCGGCGAGGGCTTCGACCTCGCGCTGCGGATCGGCGCGCTGGCCGATTCGACGCTGGTGGCGCGCACGCTCGGCACGCTGCGCATGATCGCGTGCTGCAGCCCGCGCTATCGCGAGCAGCACGGCGAGCCGGCCACGCCCGCCGATCTGCACGGCCACGCCTGCCTGCTCTACGGGCAGGAAAGCCGCGACGGCTGGGAATTCGAAACCGAGCATGGCCGGCGCGCGTACGACGTGCAGGGGCCGCTCGTCGCGAACAACGGCGACGTGGTGCGCGACGCCGCGATCGCCGGGCTCGGCGTCGCGCTGCTGCCGCAGTTCATCGTCGGCCCGGCGCTCGCGCGCGGCGCGCTGGTGCCGATCCTCGCCGCGCACGCCACGCCGCCGCTGCGCCTGAGCGCCGTGTATCCGCAGCACCGGCAGGGATCGACGGCGATTCGCGCGTTGCTCGCGTTTCTGGAGGAGCGGCTCGTCACGGCGCTCGACGCCGCGCCGTCGCCGGAGCCGGCAACGGCCTCGGCAGCCAGGCACTGAGGACACGCATCGGCGCGCACACGAAATCGTCACGAAACGCGCGGCGGCGCTTGCATCATCGGGCGAGCCTCTCTATAATTCGCGCCTCGCAGGCTCGTAGCTCAGTTGGTTAGAGCACCACCTTGACATGGTGGGGGTCGTTGGTTCGAATCCAATCGAGCCTACCAACGAATTCGGAATGGACGGCAGGCGCCGCGCTCCTCTCGAACGCGGAACACGCTTCCCGTCCATTGTCTTTTTCGGCGGTTGGTTTTTGCAGCACCGGCAGCACGTTTCAGGCAGCACCGCCCGCGCATCGCGCAAGGCACCTTAGGCTCGTAGCTCAGTTGGTTAGAGCACCACCTTGACATGGTGGGGGTCGTTGGTTCGAATCCAATCGAGCCTACCAACGCATTCGCAGTACCGCCCCGCGCATCGCGCCAGGCACCCTAGGCTCGTAGCTCAGTTGGTTAGAGCACCACCTTGACATGGTGGGGGTCGTTGGTTCGAATCCAATCGAGCCTACCAACGCATCCGGCATGGACGGCAAGCGCCGCGCTTCTCTCGAACGCGCCCCGCTTCGCCGTCCATTGTCATTTCTGCCGCCGCATCGCCTGCCACGCGATCCCGCCGCCCCGCGCGGGACATTCCGCAAGCACGCGCGAACTCATCTACACTTGCCGCTTTGCCGAGTTTCCGGCGCGCGGCCCATCCGGCCGCCGCGCGTCTCACGCCCACCGTCCAACGCTCATGCCCGCGCCTTCCGACTTGTCCGGCCCACCGCCCAAACTGCTTGGCCTCACCACGTTCCAGCGCTTCTGGAGCGCGCGCGTGCTGTCCTCGATCTCGTTTCAGATGCTGTCGGTCGCGATCGGCTGGCACATCTATGCGCTGACCAAGAGCGCGTACGCGCTCGGCCTCGTCGGCCTCGCGCAGTTCCTGCCGATGTTCGTGCTGACGCTGGTGGTGGGGCACGTGGCGGACCGCTACGACCGGCGCCGCATCGTCGCCGTCTGCCAGAGCCTGCTGGCGGTGGCCTCGGCCGTGTTCCTGGCCGGCACGCTGGGCGGCTGGCTCAACGCACCGGCGATCTACGCGCTCGCGGCCTGCCTCGGCGCGGCGCGCGCGTTCGAGAACCCCACCGTGGCCTCGCTGCTGCCGGCCGTCGTGCCGCGCTCGGAGCTGCCGCGCGCCACGGCGCTGTCCACCTCGGCCACGCAGACGGCGATGATCATCGGCCCGGCGGCGGGCGGCGTGCTGTACGGCCTGGGGCCGAGCGTGGTGTACGTGCTCGGCGTGGCGTTCTTCGGCTGCGCGGCGTGCCTGATGGGCTCGCTGCAACTGACCAGCAAACCGGTTGCGCGCGCACCCGTCACGCTCGAATCGGTGTTCTCGGGCATCGCGTTCATCCGCCGCGAGCCGGCGATCCTCGGCGCGCTGTCGCTCGATCTGTTCGCGGTGCTGTTCGGCGGCGCCGTCTCGCTGCTGCCGATCTACGCCCACGACTACCTGCAAACCGGCCCGTGGGGCCTCGGCCTGCTGCGCTCGGCGCCCGCCATCGGCGCGCTGGCCGGCACGCTGTGGTTCGCGCGCTTTCCGATGCGCAAGCGGCCCGGCATCGCGATGTTCGCCGGCGTGATCGTGTTCGGCATCGCCACGCTGGTGTTCGGCATGTCGACCTGGCTGCCGCTGTCGCTGCTGTCGCTCGCCACGCTCGGCGCGGCCGACGTGATCAGCGTGGTGGTGCGCTCCTCGCTCGTGCAGCTCCGCACGCCCGACGCCATGCTCGGCCGCGTCAGCGCCGTCAACGCGCTGTTCATCGGCACCTCGAACCAGCTCGGCGAATTCGAATCGGGCATCACGGCCGGCTGGTGGGGCGCACGCCCGGCCGTGCTGATCGGCGGGCTCGGCACGATCGGCATCGCGCTGCTGTGGATGCGGCTGTTCCCGGCGCTGCGCACCATGCGCTCGCTCGAAGCCGAGAAGTAACGCCCCGCCCTCTCGCGGCGGCGGCGGCAAGCTTGCCGCCGCCGCCGCGCGCAGGCATCATCGGCCGAAGCCGGCGCGGCCCCGCCTTGGCGGGCCGCGCCCCTCGAACCCGCCTCGCGCTCCCTGCCCGATCATGTCGATACGCGCCTTCCGCACCCTCGTCGCGATTGCCCGTCACGGCACGTTCGCGCGCGCCGGCGATGCGATCGGCCTCACGCAATCGGCCGTGAGCCTGCACGTCAAATCGCTCGAAGCCGAATTCGACGTGCAGTTGTTCGACCGCTCGCGCCGCCAGCCCGCGTTCACCGAGGCCGGCCGCATCGTGCTCGCGCAGGCCGAGCAAATTCTCGCGCTGGTCGACGCGATCCCCGACGCGCTCAGCGACGAGAAGCAACTGGTCGGCCGGCTGCGCGTGGGCGCGATCCAGACGGCGCTGGCCGGGCCGATGCCGGATGCGTTGCTGGCGCTGCGCGTCGCGCACCCGGCCCTGCGCGTGCATGTGGCGGCGGGGCTGTCGTCGGCGCTCGCGCAACGCGTGGCCGGCGGCGAACTCGACGCGGCCGTCACCACCGAGCCGGTGCGCCCGCATCCGGCCGGGCTGGTGTGGCGCACGCTCTACGACCATCGCTACTGGCTGGTCGCGCCGCCGCGCTACGAGGGCTGGAGCGTGCGCGCGCTGCTGGAGGAACTGCCGTTCATCCGCTTCGACGCCCAGGCCTGGGCCGGCCGCGTGATCGCCGCCGAGCTGCGGCGCATGGGGCTCCGCGTGCGCGAGGAAATGGTGCTCGACAGCACCGAAACCATCGTGCACATGGCCTCGCGCGGCCTCGGCGCGGGCGTGGTGGCGCTGCACGATTCGGTGCTGGCGCGCCTGCCGCCGGTGGTGCGCTTGCCGTTCGGGCAGCCGCAATTGCGCAGCGCGGTGGTGCTGATCGAGCATCGCTCGCGGCCCGCGCAGCGCTTCGCCGAGGCGCTGGCCGCCGAACTGATCGCGTCATCGATGAGGTTTTCTCATTGATCACCCGATAAATCACCATCATTCCTCGTAGGTCTGCATGCTACTTTGACGGAATCGTCAATCCCGCGCAGGCCGTCATGCCTTACTTCGTTTCCCTGAATGATTCGCGCCGATGCGCGCGCCGGGCGGCCCGCCCATGAGCGGCGCGATCGTCCTGGCGCTCGTGCCCGTGGCGCTGCTGGTCGCGCTCGGCTACCTGCTCAAGCGCACCGGCTTCATCGCCGACGCGTTCTGGCCGCCCGCCGAACGGCTCTGCTACTACGTGCTGCTGCCGGCGCTGTTCGCGCACGGCTTGGCCACGGCGCGGCTCGACACGCTGCCGGTCGGGCCGCTCGCGGGCGCGCTGGTGGGCTCGACGCTGATCGTCGCGCTGGCGGTGCTGCTGGTGCGGCGCTGGGTGCGCGTGGACGGCGCCGGCTTCACCTCGGTGTTCCAGGGCGCGGTGCGCTTCAACAACTATGTGGGCACCTCGGTGGCGGCCGGCCTGCTCGGCCATCAGGGGATCGCGCTGTCGGCGGTGTGCGTGGCGGCCATCGTGCCGACCGTCAACCTGTTCTGCGTGCTGGTGTTCGCGCGCTACGGCGCGGTGAAGCTCGGCCCGGCCGCGGCGCTGCGCCAGATCGTGACGAATCCGCTGGTGGTGGGCTGCGCGATCGGCGGCGCGATGCAGGCGGGGGGCCTCGCCGTGCCCGCGCCGATCGAGCCGGCCGTGCGCGCGCTCGGCGCGGCGTCGATGCCGCTCGGGCTGCTGTGCGTCGGCGCGGCGCTGCGCTTCGGCGGCACGCGCGTGTGGCTGCATCCGATGCTGGTCGCGTCGTCGTTCAAGTTCCTGGCGATGCCGCTCGCCACCGTGGCGGCCGGGCGCGCGCTCGGCCTGAGCGACGCGGTGATGACCGTGGCGCTGCTGTTCCAGGCGCTGCCGACCTCGTCCTCGTCGTACATCATGGCGCGGCAGTTGGGCGGCGATGCGCCGTTGATGGCCGGCATCACGGCCGTGCAGACGCTGGTGGCGATGGTGGCCATGCCCGCGATGATGGTGGCGCTGGCGGGGCTGGCGCACACGGGTTGAGCACGCGACGCGTCAAGCGCCGCGCGCCGGCCGGTGGGCCTCAGGCCGACGAAGATGGATCGCGCGGCGGCGCGTGACGCGCGAGGAAACGATCGAGTTGCGAGGCGAACGCCTTGCCGTCCTGCGGCGAATACGGCGCGGGGCCGCCCGTATCGACGCCCGAGCCGCGCAACTGGTCGAGCACGTCGCGCATCGCCAGCCGCTCGCGGATGTTCTCGCGGCTGAACCAGCCGCCGCGCGTGTCGAGCACGAACGCGCCCTTGTCGAGCGCCGCGGCGGCCAGCGGAATGTCGGACGTGATCACGAGATCGCCCGCCTCGGTCAGCTCGACGATGCGCTGATCGGCGGCGTCGGGCGTGGCCGGCACCTGCACGGCCTTCACGAAGCGCGACGGCGGCACGCGCAGATACTGGTTCGCGACCAGCGTGACGCACACTTCGACGCGCTTCGCGGCGCGAAACAGCATGTCCTTGACGACGACCGGGCAGGCGTCTGCGTCGACCAGCACTTGCATGGCGGGAGATCCGGGGAATGGAAAACCGGCATCTTACCGCCATGACGGCCCGCGCCGGCCTCAAGCGGTGCCGGCTACCTTGATCACCACCTTGCCGAACGGCCCGCGCGCCAGATGCTCGAACGCCTGCACGGCCTCGTCGAAGCCGTAGACGCGATCGACGACCGGCGCGATCCGGTGTGTCTCCAGGAACGGGTTCATGCGTTCGAACGCGCTGCGCGGCGCCACCGCGATGCCGCGCAGGGTGGTCTGGCGGAAGATCAACGGCATCAGCTCGAGCGCCGCGACCTGGCCGGTCAGGAAGCCGACCTGCGCAATCGTGCCCTGCACGCGCGTGGCGGCCACCGAGCGGTTGATGCCGTCGCCGCCCGCCACGTCGAGCGCGATGTCCGCACCGCGCCCGCCGGTCAGCGCCAGCACCGCGCGATCCCAATCGGGCTGCGTCCGATAGTTGATGCCGTGCAAGTCCGCCCCTGGCATCAGCGCCGCGAGCCTCGCGAGGTTCTCGTCCCGGCTCGACGTGACGATCACGCGCGCGCCGTGCGCCGCCGCGATCTGCGCGGCGAAGATCGACACGCCGCCGGTGCCCTGTGCCAGCACCGTCTGCCCGGGCTGCAGGCGGCCGACATCCATCAATGCATACCATGCCGTCAGCGCGGCGATCGGCAGCGTGGCGGCCTGCTCGTCGCTCATCGAGGCGGGCGCGGCCACGGCGGCGTTCTCGTGCAGGATCAGGTATTCGGCCAACGCGCCGGGCAGCGGCATGCCCAGGCAGTGATCAGGCTCGTCGGGGCCGGGCGCGCCGTCGAGCCAGTGCGTGTAGAGCGTGGAGTTCACGCGCGCGCCGGGTTGGAAGCGCGTCACGCCGGGGCCGACGGCCACCACCGTGCCCACCGCGTCCGACACGGGAATCAGCCGCGGCGGCACGCGCTCCGGCTGGTAGATGCCATCGACGATCGCCTTGTCGCGGTAATTCAGCGACACCGCGCCCACCTTCACGAGCAGTTCGCCGGCCTTCGGCACCGGCGTCGGCACCTCGCCGCGTCGCAGATTGTTCAGGCCCAAGCCATTGAGCAGCCATGCTTTCATTTCCGATCTCCTGTGTGCCGGATGACGCCTGTCATCCGGGGAAATCAGTGTAATTTCGGCTTATCAATCCAGTTAGACGATAAAATTCCAGACATTCGATCCTCTCATTCCGGAATTCATCATGATTGATCGTTTTGCCGGCGTGCGCGAGTTCGTCGCGGCTGTCGACCGCGGCAGCCTGACGGCCGCCGCGGACACGCTCGGCGTGACCGGTTCCGCGATCGGCAAAAGCATCTCGCGGCTGGAGGCGCGGCTCGGCGTGCAACTGCTGCATCGGACCACGCGGCGCATCGATCTGACCACGGCCGGCGAAACCTTCCTGCTGACCTGCCGCCGCATTCTCGACGATCTCGATCAAACCGAAGCGTTGCTCGCCACCGGGCATCAGGAGCCGGTCGGCCGGCTGCGCATCGACCTGCCGACCACGTTCGGCCGCACCCATATCGCCCCCGCGCTGCTGGGCCTCACGCGCCGCTACCCGCGGCTCGATCTCGCGATCGCGTTTCAGGATCGCGCCGTGGATCTGATCGGCGAAGGCATCGATCTGGCCGTGCGAATCGGCGCGCTAGACGCCCATTCGGATCTGGTCGCGCGCCGGCTCGGCACGCAGCGGCTCGCGATTTGCGGTGCGCCCGGCTATCTGGAACGACGCGGCGTGCCGGACAGCGTCGATGCGCTGGCCGGGCACGATTGCCTGACCGGCTGGCAACGCACCGGCCGCAGCAGTTGGCTGCTGGCCGACGGCAAGGGCGACGCCGCGTATGTGGACGTGCGCTCGCGCCATGAACTGACCGACGGCGATACGCTGCTGGCGGCTTGCCTGGCCGGCTGCGGGCTGGCGCAGTTGCCGGGCTGGCTGGCGCGCGACGCGCTGCGCGCCGGCGCGCTGCGGGAGGTGCTGCCCGAGCGGGCCAGCACCATGCCGATTCACGCGATCCGGCAGAAAACGCGCCATCTGCAGCCGAAGGTGCAGGTGACAATCGAGGCGATCGTCGCGCTGGCCGAGGCGGACGGCTCGGTGTTCGTGCCGTGACGCGATCCTGCCGCCCCGCCGCCGCTCACCCCAGCTTCGGCGTCCTGCGATGCCGCGTGGCCTGTTCGAACGCATAGGCCATCGCGATCAGCGCCGCCTCGCTCCACTGCCGCCCCACGAAGATCAGCCCGAACGGCGAACCCGACGCGTAATAACCGGCCGGCACCGTCACGCCGGGCAGCCCGGCGATGTTCAGTTCGCCGACCGTGGTTTCCTGAATCGTCTCCTTGCCCATGAACGGCGGCAGCTCGCTGCGCATCTGCGGGAACGCCAGCGCGTCGAGCTGGTGCTCGCGCATCACCGCGTCGAAAATCCTCAGATACGCGGCCTTCAGCGCGACGAACTCGGGCATCTCGGGCGGGCGCGACGGATTCGCGAGCGCGGCCGGGAAATCGGCGAGGCTGTTCAGGTAGCCGAGGATCCCGTCCGGCGCGAACACATTCTGCTGCGCGGTGGCTTCGGCGAATTCGGCGAACGTCTTCAGCGCGGCGTCCGGCCCGAGGCGCTTCAGATATTGTTCGACATCGTAAGGGATCGACTCCATGCCGCGCGCGTCGAAATTGGCGAGCGGCGCCGTGGGCGTGCGCAGTCCGGCGAAGCCGCTGCCCGCGAACGGGTCGTCCACCAGCGTCGCGCCCACATCGCGCAGTTCTTGCTTGGCGCGCTCGTACAGGCGCGCCGCCTCGTCCGACAGCGGCTGCGTGCGCCAGCCCGCGCCGTACAGGCCGATCCGCTTGCCCTTCAGCGCGTCGGCGCTGAGGCCCGCCGTGTAGCCGCCTTCCGGCTCGTGGCCCACCGAGGCGAGCGTCTTCGGATCCTCGGCCGTGTAGCCTGCCAGCACATCGAGGCACAGCGCGGCGTCGCGCACGGTGCGCGCGATCGGGCCGACCACGTCGCGATTGCCCGACAGCGGCACCACGCCCGCGTTCGGCACCAGGCCGATGGTCGGCTTGATGCCGACCAGATCCTGCGACGACGCCGGGTTCTGGATCGAACCGCCCGTTTCCTCCGCCAGGCCAAGCACGGCCATCGCCGAGGCCACGGCCGCCGCCGTGCCGGCGCTGCTCGCGCCGGGCACGCGGTCCGGCATCACGACGTTGCGCGTCGGGCCGGCCCAGCTGTCGTCGGCGTGCGTGCCCGAATGGCTCAGCACCGGCACGTTGGTCTTGCCGAGCAGGATCGCGCCGGCCGCGCGCATCCGTGCAACCACGGGCGAATCGGTGGCCGGCATCAGGTCGATGCCGCCCGTCTTGCCGTACAGCAGCGACCAGCCCGCCGTGGTCGGAAAGCCGACCATGTCCATCGGGTCCTTGATCACCACCGGCACGCCGGCCAGCGGCCCGAGCGCCTCGCCGGCCGCGCGGCGGCGGTCGATCTCGCGCGCGTCGTCGAGTGCGGCGTGGTTCAGGAAGATCATTGCGTTGTACTGAGCATTAAGCGCATCGATGCGCGCGAAGCAGGCGCGCGCCAGCGATTCGGCGGTGAACGTGCCGGCGGCGAAGCCTGCCTGCACGCGCTCGACGGTCAGCGTGTCGAGATCGATCGGCGTGATGTCTTGGGTTTGCGTCATGGTGGTGTCCGGATTCGGTTGTCAAACATCGCCCGCCTGTTCCGCGCGGGCGTCTCGTGGCCTGAGTGCGCTCAGACCGTCAGGAACGTCATGATCTTGTCGGCGTCGATGCTGTCGCGCGCGGCGTCGTGCACGAAGCGGCCGCGCTCGATGATCAGGAAGCGGTCGGCGATCTCGAGCGTGAACGACAGCACCTGCTCGGACACCAGCAGCGCGAAGCCGCGCTCCGCCTTGAGCCGGTTCAGCGTGCGCGCGATGTCCTTGATGATCGACGGCTGGATGCCCTCGGTCGGTTCGTCGAGGATCAGCACTGTCGGATTCGACACCAGCGCCCGCGCGATCGCGAGCTGCTGTTGCTGGCCGCCCGACAGGTTGCCGCCGCGCCGCCGCCGCATCTCCCACAGCACCGGAAACGCTTCGTAGATGTAATCGGGAATGCTCGGACGGCGCACGCGGTCCATGCCGCTCAGGATGTTTTCCTCGACCGACACGTTCGGGAAGATCATCCGCCCTTGCGGCACGAAGCCGAAGCCCGCCGCCACGCGGCGATCGCTGCGCGCCTGCGCGAGATCGCGCCCGTTCAGCGCGATCCGGCCGCCGCGCGACGGGATCATGCCGATCATCGCCTTCAGCAGCGTGGTCTTGCCCATGCCGTTGCGGCCCATCACCGCGAGCGTCTCGCCGGCCGCGAGCGTGAAATTCAGGTCGTGCAGCACATGGCTTTCGCCGTAATACACGTTCAGGTTCTCGACATTCAGCATGTTCAGTGTCCCAGGTAGACCTCGACCACGCGCGGATCCTGCTGCACCGCGCTCATCGGCCCTTCGACGAGCTTCTTGCCCTGATGCAGCACCGTGACCTTGTGCGCGATCGACTTGACGAACTCCATGTCGTGCTCGATCACGATCACCGAGCGGCCGCGCGCGATCTCGCGCAGCAAATCGGCGGTCAGTTCGCGCTCCTTCGCGCTCATGCCGGCCACCGGCTCGTCGAGCATCAGCAGCGCCGGCTCCTGCATCAGCAGCATGCCGATCTCGAGCCACTGCTTCTGGCCATGCGAGAGCAGCCCCGCGCGGCGGCCGAGCTGATCGGCGAGAAACACCTTCGCGGCGACCTCGTCGATCGCCTCGCGCAGCGCCGTGTCGCGCCGGAAGAACAGCGAGCCGAGCACGTCGCGCTTGCGCGGATACGAAATCTCCAGGTTTTCCTCGACCGTCAGCTCCTCGTACACCATCGGGTTCTGGAACTTGCGGCCCACGCCGGCGCGCGTGATCTGGTATTCGAGCATCCGCTCCAGATGGTGGCCGTTGAAGCGGATCGTGCCCGCCGTCGGCTTGGTTTTTCCGCAGATCATGTCGAGCAGCGTGGTCTTGCCCGCGCCGTTCGGGCCGATCACGACGTGCAGCTCGTTCGCGTCGACATAGAAGTTCAGATCGTCGATCGCCTTGAAGCCGTCGAACGACACGGTCAGGTTCTCGACCGACAACACGACGCCGTTCATTGCGCGCCCTCCCGATCCGACGTGAACGATTGCAGCAGCCCGGCCAGCCCCTTCGGCAGGTACATCGGCACCACGATGAACAGCGCGCCGATCAGGTACATCCAGAAGCCGACGAAATGTTCGGACAGGTAACTTTTCGCGGCGCCCACCACCAGCGCGCCGTACACCGCGCCAACCAGCGACAGCCGCCCGCCCACCGCCGCGTAGATCACCATCTCGACCGACGGCACGATCCCGCAGATCGACGGCGACGCGAACCCCACCTGCAGCGTGAACAGCGCGCCGCCGATCGCCGAGCACATCGCGGCGGCCGCGAACACGAAGGCCTTGAACATCGCCGGGTCGTAGCCCGAGAAGCGGATCCGGTCCTCGCGATCGCGGATCGCCACCAGCACCTTGCCGAGCCGGCTGCGCACGATGAAGCGGCCGAGCAGCACCACGGCCAGCAGCAGCACCGCGCCGACGTAATACAGCACGCGCACCGCGCCGTTGCTCTGCACGTTGTAGCCCATGAACGTCGGCAGGTTCGTGATGCCGTTCACGCCGCCCGTGTAGCCCTGCTGGCCGATGATCACGATCGACAGGATCGAAGCCAGCGCGAGCGTGACGATCGAGAAGTACACGCCGCCCACGCGCTTGCGGAAATTCGCGTAGGCCAGCAGGAACGCGAGCGCGGCCGGAATCAGCAGGATCGCTGGGATCACGAAGCCGACGTGCGCGAACGGCTTCCACCAGAACGGCAGCTCGGTGATGCCGTTCCAGGTCATGAAGTCCGGCACCGGCGGGCCGCCGTCGCTGCCGCCGAACACGGCGGCGGCCGGATCGGCCGCGGTGGCTTCGAGCTTCATGTTCATCGCCATGAAATAGCTGCCGAGCCCGAAGAAGATGCCCTGGCCCAGGCTCAGGATGCCGCCGTAGCCCCACGCGAGCACGAGGCCGGCCGCGCAGAACGCGAACGTCAGGTACTTCGCGAACAGCCCCAGGCGGAACGTGTCGCACAACACGGGAATCGCGACGAGCAGCACGATCGCGAGGCCCACCACGCTGTAGCGGTTCGCGAACGCGGCCAGGCTGCCGCCGGCCGGCGTGCCGGCCGGGCGCGCGCCGGGCGCGACGGATACGGACGAAAGATCTTTCATGGAATTACCGCCGAAGTTTGAGCGCGAACAGGCCGTTGGGCCGGAAATACAGCGCGACGATCACGAGCAGCAGGATCGCGGCCTTCGCCATCGAGCCGCTGAGCACGAGCTCGAACAGCGATTGCATCTGCCCGATCGAGAACGCCGACAGGAACGTGCCGATCAGGCTGTCGACACCGCCGAACACCACCACCACGAACGTGTCGACGATGTATTGCTGGCCGGTGACGGGGCCGGTCGAGGCAAGCAGCGTCAGCGCGCTGCCGGCGATGCCGGCCAGGCCGCAGCCGAGCCCGAACGTGACCGCATCCACGCGTTGCGCATCGATGCCGGCCGCGCCGGCCATCGCGCGGTTCTGCATCACGCAACGGATCCGCAGGCCCCAGCGGCTGCGAAACAGGAACAGGAACACCACGAGCGCGACGCAGCCGGTCAGGCCGATGATGAACAGCCGGCTCAGCGGGATCGCGGTGTTGCCGAGCGTCCACGCGCCCTGCAGCCAGCTCACGGTCGGCACGCTCACGTCGACCGGGCCGAACAGTTGGCGAAACACCTGCTGCAGCACCAGCGACAGGCCCCAGGTGGCCAGCATCGTGTCGAGCGGACGCTGGTAGAGGCGCCGGATCATCACGCGCTCCAGCAGCACGCCCACCGCGAACGTGGTGGCGAATGCAACCAGGATGCCGACGAGGAAATACGCGCCCATCAGCGACGGCAGCCAGCGCTGGAAGATCTGCGCGCACAGGTAGGTCATGTACGCGCCGAGCGCCATCAGCTCGCCGTGCGCCATGTTGATCACGCCCATCAGGCCGAACACGATCGCGAGGCCGAGCGCCATCAGCGCGAGCACGGTGAACATCGACAGGCCGTTGAAGACCTGCGTAAGCAACATATCGAGAGTCATGGTCGATCACCGGGAAAGCGCGCGGCCGGAGGCGGCCGCGCCGGAAGCGGAAGCCCGCTCGCTTACAGCTTCGGGAACGGGTTCGGCTCGATCAGCGGCGATTCGTACAGGATGTCGACCTGGCCGTCGGCCCGGAACGCGCCGATCCGCGCGTGCTTCCACAGGTGATGGTTGCTCGCGTGGAAGCGCACCTTGCCTTCCGGCGCGTCCCATTCGAGGCCGGACGAGGCCGCCACCACCTTCTCGACCTGCAGCGATTTCGCCTTCTCGGCCGCGAGCTTCCACAGATGCACCGCCGTGTAGCTCGATTCCATCGTGTCGCCGAGCACGCGGTTCTGGCCGTAGCGCTTCTTGAACGCGCCGACGAACGCCTTGTTCTCGGGCGTGTCGATGCTCTGGAAGTAGCCCATGCAGCTCAGCACGCCGACCAGGTTGTCGTTGCCGATGCCGTAGGCCTCTTCCTCGCTGACGGCGAGCGCCATGATGGCCTGGTTGCGGCCGTTGATGCCCGCCGAGTTGAGCTGCTTGAACAGCGCGACGTTCGAGCCGCCCACGATGGTCGACAGGATCACGTCGGGCTTGGCCGCCTTGATCTTGGCGATCACCGACGAGAATTCCACCGCGCCGAGCGGGAAGTAATCCTCGCCCACGACCGTGCCGCCCGCCTTCGCCACCACCGGGTGGGCGATGCGGTTGATGGTGCGCGGCCACACGTAGTCCGAACCGATCAGGAAGAACTTCTTGCCCTTGTTCTTCGCAAGCCAGTTGATGGCCGGAATCACCGACTGCGTGGCTTCCTGCCCCGTGTACATGATGTTCTTCGACATCTCGAGGCCTTCGTAGTAGCACGGGTAGTACAGCAGCCCGTTGTAGCGCTCCATGACCGGCAGCACCGCCTTGCGCGAGGCCGACGTGTGGCAGCCGAAGATCACCGATACCTTGTCGCTCTCGAGCAGCTTCTGCGCCTTCTCCGCGAAGGTCGGCCAGTCGCTCGCGCCGTCTTCCACGACCGTCTGGATCGGACGGCCGAGCACGCCGTCGCTCGCGTTCAGCGCGTCGATCGCCATCTTTTCGGCGTCGACGATGTGCGCTTCGGCGATCGCCATCGTGCCGGTCAGCGAATGCAGGATACCGACCTTGATCGGATCCGCCGCGGCCGAGGCGGAACGGCTCGCCAGCGTGGCGACCGCGGGAAACGCACCCGCCGCGACGGACGCGAGGGCACTCTTGATGAACGTACGTCGATTGGCTGTCATCGCTACCTTCGAAAAAATGAAGAAAAAAAAAGCCCGACGACCAGCGTGTGCTGGACGTCGGGCTTCCGTGGCCGGTGCGGTGTCGGACGCCTTTGTCCGACACCGCGCAATCAGTGAGTACTCCGTGGCAAGGCGCTGTTTCTCCTTGGCATGGGCGAAACATATCGCAGCGAAAAATCCGTGGCAAGCGGAAATTTTCGAAGCTGATCGGGCCGCCGTGGGCCATGCCTTCGGGCCGATCCGGGTTTGTTTTCCGGCGCGCGAATCGGTTATGGTCATGTCGACATGCCGCGAAACGCGCCGCCGCGCGGCGCTTCGCGGCCTCGATTCCTCTTACCGTTGTTTCGCCCTGCTCATGACCTCATCGCACCGCGACCCGATCCGGATCGGCGTCCTGCTTTCCGAAACCGGCGTGACCGCCCCGATCGAACGTTCCCAGCAGCGCGCCACGCGCTTCGCGACCGAGGAGATCAACGATGCCGGCGGTATCGACGGCCGCGAGGTCGAACTCGTGCTGTGCGATCCAGCCTCACGCCCGGCGCGCTACGCCGAACTGCTGACCGGCATGATCGCCAACGAGCGGATTCGCGTGGTGGTGGGCTGCTACATGTCGAGCACGCGCAAGGCCGTGCTGCCGGTGCTCGAACGCCACAACGCGCTGCTGCTGTATCCCACGCTGTACGAAGGCTTCGAATGCAGCCGCAACGTGATCTACACCGGCGCCGCGCCGAATCAGAACAGCTTCCCGCTGGCCGATTACATGCTGCGCAATCACGGCAAGCGCGTGTTCATGATCGGCTCCGATTACATCTATCCGTACGAAGCGAATCGCGTGATGAGCGATCTCGTGTTCGAAAATGGCGGTGAAAAGGCGGGCGAAATCTACCTGCCGCTCAATGCCGGTTACGACGCGTATCGCGACGCGATGAAGAAGATCGTTGCGGCCGCACCCGATTTCATCTATTCGACGGTAGTGGGCATCGGCATGGCGCACATCTACCGCGCCTATGCCGAGGCGGGCCTCGATCCGGCGCGCTGCCCGATCGCCACGCTGTCCACCACCGAAACCGAATTCGCGGCGATGGGCGCCGAGATCGGCGAAGGCCACATCACGTCGTCGCCGTATTTCCAGTCGGTCGACACGCCCGCCAACCACGACGTGATCGCGCGCTTTCGCCGCCGCTTCGGCGACGACGTGGTGACCGACATGTGCTGGGAAGCCGCCTATTTCCAGATGCATCTGCTGGCCGACGCGATGCGGCGCACCGGCGGCGACGAGCCCGATGCGCTGCTGCGCACGCTGCCCGGCCTCGAATTCGATGCCCCGCAGGGGCGCGTCAAGATCGACGAGCAGAATCATCACACCTACCTGCGCCCGCGCATCGGCCGGCTCAATGCGCACGCCCAGTTCGACATCCTGCAGGAAGCGCCCGACTGGGTGCGCCCCGATCCGTTCGTGATCGCGTTCGGCGACGGCAGCGGCGCCGCCACGCTCGAACTGGCCGACGGGGGACGCGAATGAAACCGTTTCATACCGCCCGCACGCCCGAAGTCCTGCGTGCGATCCGTTCGCTGCACGTTGCCGTGATCCATCCCGACGACGACGATCGCGCCGAACTGATCGCGCAACTGAGCCGGATCGGCTGCCGCGTCTGCACGTTCTGGCCGCACGCCGCCGAGCTGCCCGACAACGTCGACCTGGTGTTCCTGGCCGTGCGCCCCGAATCGCTGGCGGTCGAACTGACCTGGCGCGACCGGCGCGACGCGCCGCCCGTGATTCCCGTGGTGACCTACGAGAACCCGATCATCATCGAAGCCGTCATGCAGCTCGACGCGCATTGCGTGATTCCGTCGCCGGTGCGCTCGTTCGGCGTCCTGACGGCGATTTCGGTGACGATGTTCCAGCACCGCAACCGCCAGCAGTTGGAGCGGCGCGTCAAGCGCAACGACGAGAAGGCCACCGAGCGCCGCCAGATCCAGCGCGCCACCGCGATCCTCAGCGAGAGCAACGGCATTTCGGAAGACAAGGCCTACGAACTGTTGCGCACGAAATCGATGACCGACCGCACGCCGATCGAGCAGATCGCGAACGCGATCATCAACGCGAGCCAGATGCTGCGGATGTGACGCGGGCCGGGTTCACCACGGCACCGTCAGCCCCTGATAGTCGAGATACTGCAGCCCGGCGCGGCCGGCCTGCGCCGCCATCGTGTCGATCAGCTTCGGGATGCTGTCGTCGATGCCGAGCCGCGCCTGCGGCCCGCCCATGTCGGTGCGCACCCAACCCGGCGCCATCAGCAGCAGCGTGCGCGGGTCGGCCGCATGGCGCGCCGCGAAGCTGCGCATGAACATGTTCAGCGCGGCCTTGCTGGCGCGATACACCTCGTAGTTGCCGTTCAGGTTGTTCGTCACGCTGCCCTGCCCCGACGACATCACGCCGATCGTGCCGTTGGGCGGCACCAGCGCTTCGAGCGACTCGACCACGCGCATCGGGCTCAGCGCATTGGTGACCATCACGCGCACGAACTCGTCGGTCGACACGTCGGCCACCGTCTCGCGGTCGTCGTTCTTGACACCCGCATTGACGAACAGCACGTCGAGCCGGCGGCCCGCCAGGCGCTCGCGCAGCGCGGCCAGTTCGTCGGGCGCGGTGATGTCGAGCGTTTCGACTTCGAGCGCGCCGCCGGCGTCGCGGGCGCGCTGTTCGAGCGATGCGGTGGCATGGCGGCGGCCGGTGGCGATCACGCGCCAGCCGCGCTTCAGATAGCCGTCGACCATCGCGAAGCCGAGGCCGCGCGACGCGCCGACGATCAATACAGTGTGCTGATGGTGTGCTGTCATATGGCGTGCCCTCATGGTGTGGCCGGCGCGATCGCCAGCCGATGAACCCACTGTAGCGGCGCGCCGCACATGGCGGAAGACGCATGAGATGCAGGAATAACCTGCATGGAACGCCATGTCATGCGCGCCTGCGTGCTAGCATCCGCGCATGTCCGATTCCGATCTCAACCTGCTCGTCGCGCTCGACGCCCTGCTCGCCGAAGGCAGCGTGGCCGGCGCCGCGCGGCGGCTCGGCCTCAGCGATTCGGCGATGAGCCGCACGCTCGCGCGGCTGCGCGCGGCCACCGGCGATCCGCTGCTGGTGCGCGCCGGGCGCGGCATGGTGGCCACGCCGCATGCGCAGGCGATTCGCGAACGCACCCGCGCGGCGCTGCACGAAACGCTCGCGGTGCTGCGGCCGGCCGGCGCCGATCTCGATCTGGCCACGCTGCGCCAGACCTTGACGATCCGCGCCAACGAGGGCTTCGTCGAGGCGTTCGGCGCGCAGTTGATCGCGGCCGTCACGGCGGATGCGCCGCACGTGTTCCTGCGCTTCGCCGCCAAGCCGGCCAAGAGCGCGGCGCCGCTACGCGAGGGCACGGTGGATCTGGAAATCGGCGTGCTCGGCGAGATGGGGCCGGAGGTGCGCATCCAGGCGCTGTTCCGCGATCGTTTCGTCGGCGCGGTACGACGCGGCCATCCGCTCGAACGCGCACGCCGCGTCAGCGCCCGGCGCTATGTGGCGTTCGGCCATGTGGTGGCCGCGCGCAAGGACGACCCGCGCGGCCCGGTGGATACCGCGCTGGCCGCGCTCGGGCTGGAGCGCACCATTGCGGCGGCCGTGCCCGGCTTTCCGGCCGCGCTGGCGGTGGCCCGCCATTCGGACTTGATCGCGCTGGTGCCGGCCTCGTTCTTCGACGCGCAGGCCGGCGACAGCGCCCACGCGTTCGCCCTGCCGGTGGATGCCGGCGAGATCACCGTCTCGCAGATGTGGCACCCGCGCCTCGACGCCGATCCCGTCCACCGCTGGCTGCGGCAGCGCGTGCTCGCCGTGTGCCGCGGCCCGGCGGCGGACTGATGTGCAGCCGCGCCTACCAGGGGATCGTCTGGTTTTCCCAGCGCGTGAACGTGCCGGTCGGCGCGTCCGGCCCCTGCAGCGCCACCCGCACCGCCTCGCGTGCGCCCTCCTCCACGGTTTCGGTCCCCGAATAATTGTTGAGGTTGGTGCGCGTATAGCCCGGCGACACGGCGTTGACCTTGATCCCTTCCGGTTCCAGTTCGAGCGCCATCGCCAGCGTGATGGCGTTGAGCGCCGTCTTCGAGGCCGGATACACGGGGCCGAAAATCGCGCGGTACGGGAAGGCCGGATCGGAATTGGTGGTCAGCGAGCCGACGCCGCTCGACACGTTGACGATGCGCGCATCCTCGGCGAGCCGCAGCAGCGGCAGCATCGCCTGATAGACGGCCAGCACGCCGAACACGTTGGTGTCCCACACGGCGCGCATCACGTCGATCGAGACGTTGCTCGGGCGCGTGGTTTTCGCGTAGTCCTCGATGCTCTGGCTGCCGCGCAGGCCGGTGTTCGAGATCGCCGCGTTGTTGATCAGCAGATCGAGCCGGCCGTACGACTCGCGAATCGTCTGCGCCGCCGCGTCGATCGAGGCCTGATCGGTCACATCGAGCTGCAGCGCGCGCGAGCCTTCGCCCACTTCCTGCGCGGCCGCCTCGCCGCGGTCGAGCCGGCGCGCGCCGATCAGCACGAAGCAGCCGCGTGCCACGAGGTCCTTGGCGATCTGAAGGCCGATGCCCTGATTGGCGCCGGTCACGAGTGCAATGCGTTGGTTCTGCATGAGTTCTCCTGAATATTGCGTTTCGCGGAATCAGCAGGGGTACTGAACGACCGGCCGATTCCGCCATCGTCGATGGGCCCCGGGTTCAGCGCCCGGCGGCCACCTCGGCGGCCCACGCCTCGGCGTCCTTGCCGGCCGGGATCTTCAGCGGCGTGGCCGGATCGGTCGCGGCGCGCCACACGGCTTCGGCCACGTCGATCGAATGCGTCAGCGGCCCCGAGGTGTCGGCCATGTTGGCCAGCACCGTCTTGACCAGCTCCGCGTAGGCCGGGTGATCAAAGCCGGCGATGTGCGCACGCGCGTTCTCGCCGAAGCGCGTCTCGGGCGAGCGCCCCGGCAGCACGAGCCGCACGCGCACGCCGAGCGGCGCCACTTCGAGCGCCAGCGATTCGGTATAGGCATTCACGGCCGCCTTGCTGGCGCGATAGGCGCTGATCAGCGGCAGCGCCTTGATCGTCACGCTCGACGTGACGTTCACCACCACGCCGGCCCGGCGCGCGCGGAACTGCGGCAACACCGCCTGCGTCAGCGCGATGGTGCCCACCGCGTTGGTCTCGAACACCTCGCGCACGGTGTCGAGCGGCACCAGCTCGGCCGGCGAGGCCGCGCCGAACCCGGCGTTGTTGACCAGCACGTCGATCGGGCCGGCCGCCTCGAGCGCCGCGCGGATGCTGTCCGGGCGGGTCACGTCGAGCGCCAGCACGCGCAGGTTGTCGGACGGCGGCAGCAGGTCCTCGCGTGGCGTGCGCATGGTGGCGACCACGCGCCAGCCGCGCTCGAGGAACAGCCGCGCGGTTTCGAGGCCGAAGCCGGACGAACAGCCGGTGATCAATACGGTTTGCATGGAAGGCTCCTGTCGGGCGAAGAAAAGGTGCCTCTACGATAGATGCCCGCAGCCGTACTCGCTACAATCGACAATCCGAATTTCATTTGCGAGAGTCCGGCCATGATCGATCCCCTTGCCGAGGTCGTGGGCTTGCTGCAGCCGAGCGCGCGGTTTTCCAAGTTCGTCTACGGCGCCAGCCCGTGGCGCGTCAGCCGCTCGGATTCGGGCCAGCCGTTCTATTGCGTGGTGCTCGACGGCGGCTGCCGCCTGATGGTGGACGGCCACGCGCCGGCCGAGCTGCAGGCGGGCGATTTCGTGCTGATTCCGGCCGCCTACGGCGTGGGGATGTCGAGCCTGAACGCGCCGCCGCCCGAGGCGGGCACCTCGACGCCCACCCCGCTGCGCCCCGGCGAATTCCGGATCGGCGCGGCCGAGCGGCCGATCGATTCGCGCATCGTGGTCGGCCATTGCAGCTTCGGCTCGCCCGACGCGGCGCTGCTCGTCTCGCTGCTGCCGAGGCAGGTGCATGTGCGCGGCGAGGCGCGGCTGGCCACGCTCGTGCATCTGATGCGGGAAGAATGGAGCGAGCAGCGGCCGGCGCGCGAGGAGGTGCTGTCGAGGCTGCTGGAGGTGCTGCTGATCGAGGCGCTGCGCTCCACGGCGGGTACCCAGGCCTCGCCGGGCCTCGTGCGCGGTCTGGCCGACAGCCGGCTCGCCGCCGCGATCCGCGGCATGCACGAGCGCCCCACGCAGGCGTGGACGGTGGCCGCGCTGGCCAAGGAGGCCGCGATGTCGCGTTCGACGTTCTTCGAGCGCTTCAGCCACGCGGTCGGCGTCGCACCGATGGAATACCTGCTGACCTGGCGCATGGCGCTGGCCAAGGATCTGCTGCGCCGCAATCAGGGGCGCATCGCCGAGGTCGCGCAGCGCGTGGGCTACAGCTCCGCCAGCACGTTCAGCGTGGCGTTTACGCGGCACGTCGGGCAGCCGCCGTCGCACTATGCGCGCGAACAGACAGTCGCCGGCGAAGCCTGAGGCAACACTGTCCGTCGTCTGGACGCCTGCGGCCCGGCAAGCCGCGTCCCGCCCCGAAAACCCCGGCAAGCAAGGGGTTTCCCTGACTTTTCCGGCGAGACGGGCGACACTGCCGGACTGTTCGACGAAATCGGCGGCCCCGGCGCGTTCCGGGCACGACGTTTCGTCATGCTTTCCGATTCAGGAGTTTTCATGACCGACCCGATGCGCGCGCCTGCCGACGACAACGCACGCCAGCTGTTCCGCCACGCGATGGCGCACCTCGGCGCCGCCGTCAACGTGATCACGACCGACGGCCCGCACGGCCGCTGCGGCGTGACGGCCAGCGCCGTGTGCTCCGTCACCGACACGCCGCCCACGCTGCTGGTGTGCCTGAACCGGTCGAGCAGCACCCACGCGGCATTCACGAGCCACGGCACGCTGTGCGTCAACGTGCTGCCGGGCGAACACGAACCGCTGGCGCGTCATTTCGCAGGCCTGACCAAGCTGCCGATGGACGAACGCTTCGGCCAGACCGAATGGGATCTCGGCCGCGACGGCGTGCCGGTGCTGCGCGACGCGCTGGCCAGCGTGCAGGGCACGATCGTCGAAATGAAGGACGTGGGTTCGCACACGGTGCTGTTCGTGGAGGCCACCACGATTCGCGTGCGCACCGATGCGGACGGGCTGATCTACTTCGGCCGCGCGTTCCATCGCGTGGGGCACACGGTGGAAGTGGCCGTGTAACGTCACGCGGCCGGGGCCGGGCGCCGGCCACCGCATGCGACGACGGCGCCTCGAAGGCGCCGTTGCCGTTTCTGCGCGGCCGTGTTCACGCCGCGTCGCGCGCCGCCCCGACCACGCGTTCCGCGAGCGGATGATGCTCGCCGCGCCGCGACCGGATCGCGTAGATCTCCTCGACCGCGCCCTCGGCGCGCCCGAGCCGCCGCAGCCCGCGCAGCAGCGCCGCATCGCTCGCGCCCGATTCGCTGAGCGGAAACACCCCCAGCCCGCGCGCGCCGAACACGGCCATCAGCGCGCTGTCCTCGAACTCGCCGACGATGCGGGGCCGGATGCCCAGCGTTTCGAACAGGCGTTCCAGTTGCGCGCGCAGCGGCGAGTGCGGGGTCGGCAGCAGCACCGGCATGCTGGCCAGGCAGTCGGGAAACCGCGCACGCGCGGCGGCCGTGACGAGCGAGGCCGGCCCGTACCAATCGACGGCCGAGGCCGCCAGCCGCTCGCTCGTCAGCCGCAGCGACGGATGCGGCGGCGCGGGCTGGCTGGCCAGCACCATGTCGAGCCGGTGCAGCGCCAGTTCGGCCAGCAGCTCGTCCAGTTCGCCCTCGTGGCACAGCAGGCGCAGTTGCGGCGTGTCGAGCGCCGGCGCCAGCACGGCATGCGCGGCCAGCTTCGACACGCCGTCGGTCAGCCCCACGGCAAGCCGCGCGATCTCGCCGCTCGCGGCGGCGCGCACGTCGTCGGCGATCCGCGCGCCGATCCGGAACATCTCGTCGGCGCGCGCGAACGCCGCCTGCCCGGCCTCGGTCATCGTCACGCCGCGCCCGGCCGGCTTCAGCAATGGATGGCCGAGCGCGCGCTCCAGCTCGCGCACCTGCGCGCTGATGGTCTGCACGGCCATGTCGAGCCGGTCGGCCGCGCGCGCGAACCCGCCTTCCTTGACGACGACCCAGTAGTAGTAGAGATGGCGGAAATTGAGCATGATGACCCTGGCGGTGGCGGCACATTTCGGAAAAACCGAAGTATGAATCAGCTTCACGCTGGTTTTTGCGAATCGCGCAAGCGCCGATCATAGCAAGCCTCGACCACGCTTTCCTATCGGATTCCGGAACCGCCCATGGACCACCTGTTGACCCTCGCCGCCGATCCCGCCATCTGGGCCGCCCTGCTGACGCTGGTGGCGATGGAGATCGTGCTCGGCATCGACAACCTGATCTTCATCTCGATCCTCAGCAACAAGCTGCCGGAAGCGCAGCGCGCCCGCACGCAGCGGATCGGCATCGGCCTCGCGCTGATCCTGCGGCTGGCGCTGCTCGGCACCGTGGCCTGGATCGCGCGGCTCACGCAGCCGGCGTTCACGCTGTTCGATCATGCGTTTTCGTGGCGCGACATGATCCTGATTTCGGGCGGCCTGTTCCTGGTGTGGAAGGCGACGCGCGAGATCCATCACCACGTCGCGCCCGGCACGGAAGACAGCGCGGGCGGCGGCGGCGTGGCCGCCGCGATGCTGACGCCGGTGGCGGCGATCGGCCAGATCCTCGTGCTCGACATCGTGTTCTCGATCGACAGCATCGTGACGGCGATCGGCATGACCGAACACGTGGCGATCATGTTCATCGCGGTGATCGCGGCCGTCACGGTGATGCTGTTCGCGGCCGGCCCGCTGTCGCGCTTCATCGACCGCAACCCGACCATCGTGATGCTGGCGCTGAGCTTCCTCGTCGTGATCGGCATGACGCTGATCGCCGAAGGCTTCGGGACGCACGTGCCGAAGGGGTATATCTACGCGGCAATGGCGTTCTCGGCCTTCGTCGAGGGCATGAACATGCTGTCGCGGCGCGCCAAGGCCAAGCGCACGGATGCGGGCGGCAGGCACTGAAGCCGCCGCGGCATCGATATCGATCGGGAATTCAGAAAGGAAACCGAAGTAACGGGGCCCTGGGCAGCCAGCGCTCGCCGGTCATTCCGCCGGTTGCAGGCCGCGCACGCGGCCCCGGCGCTGGGCGGCCAGGCGTTTGGTTTCGCGGCGCGCGCCGGCGGCCTGCATGGCGCGCTCGATCGCGAGCGCCGCGTTCGTGCCGGTGGGTTCGCCGATCGCCAGCTCGGCGTAGTTGCGGGCGTCGGCGGCCCATTGCGTGGCCAGCGTCGCGTAGCGGCGCGCGCGTTGCGCGCGATCCTGCAGGCGCAGCGCCGATGCTTCGGAGCCCGACACATTGGGCCGTGCGTTGCGCACGGCCTGGGCGGCGCGGTGTTCAAGATCGACTGCATCCGCATCGGCGTCGTGCGCATCGCGCACGGCCGCCTTGGCCGCTGCCTGCGCCTCGCGTTCGGCCACCTCGGCGGAACGCGAGCGCGACGGACGCCGCACGCCGGCCGAAGCGGCCGCGATCATCGCGCCGTCGGCCGACGAACGGGCCGCGGCATCGGCGTTGGCCATCGCCAGCGCGGCGGACGGCATGATGCGGGAAGCGGGGGAGGAACCGGAATCGCGAGCGCGGCGCGGCTGTTGCGGCGCCGCCTGGCGCACGAACGCTTGTTGCGAATACGGATTCCGTCGTGCCTGACGGCCGGCGAACCAGACGCAGGCGGCGATCGCGACAATCGCGAAGCCGACCGAGGCAGCGATGAGCAGCAGAATATCTTGCATCGTCCGAGGTGAGATCACGGTTGGCGGCGCAGCCCGCCGGGATATCGTCCGGCGCTGGGGAGGGCGCCGGCAAGCGCGCCTACTATACCGCTATCGGCGTTTTTATGTAGGTATTCGCCCGGATGTCTGCGACATTTTTTTCGTAGCAGAAGATCCTTTGGATGCGCACGCAAACAAGGTTCGCGATAACCGCCGGACGCGCGTTTCGCGCCGCAGCAATCGGGACAATTCGCGTGCTGAATGGATCGTCCGCCCGGCACCGCCGCCGTTTTGCTGCACCGCACTCAGCCAGATCGACGCACCGCCCTCGTCCACGCTCGCGTGGGCCGCGAGCGACACCGATGCGCACCGCCGTCGACATTTTCGCGCCGCCCACGCAGGCGCCGCCGCTCGGGCCACCGGGCCGGGCTCGAAATCAAAAATCGATTCCGGGTAAACTTGCCGGATGGAAAAGTGCCGCTACTGCGAAAGAATCCGCGACGAATGGGAGTGCCACGGACCGGCCTGCCGGGACGCGATCGCCCGCGCGCTGAAACGGCAGCGGGCCGGGCTGCCGCTCGTGGCGAAAGTCATCCGCAATGAAATTCCGGCCGGCGCAAGCACCGGCGAAGTGATCTCGGTGCTGTCGCGCCAGCGCCTGCGCGCGCGGCGCGGCAACGAGGAACGCCGCGAGCGCAAGGAAATCGACGACGATCTCGGTTGAGCGCTTGCGCGCTTTACGCATCGCTGCCTTTACGTACTCCGACCCCGCTTACAAGTCGTCACAACCCCGGCCGAACGAAATCGAACCCGTCATGCCTGACCGGTATCGATTCTTCCTTGCCGAGGCCATGTGATGCGAGATTTCGACGCCCCGTCGCCCCGCCCAGTTGTTGCCGCCGCTGCCGCTCGTCGCGTGCGCGGCGCCGCCCTGCTCCTCTGGCTGTGCGCGAGCGCGGCCGCCATGCCCGCACTGGCTGCGCAGGATGCCGCCGGCGGCGCGGCCTCCGCCCCG
>NZ_JAAGPF010000815.1 GCF_017104645.1 Burkholderia sp. Ac-20379 | reverse complement strand
CGTCAAATTCCGTAAGGAAGCTGACCGGCCCCTCGCGTATCATGCGATGACATCGCCTCGCGCCCCGCGAGCGCCGCTCCGCCGGCAGCCCGGCGGACGCTCCGATTTCGTCACCGAACCGCACCCATGACGCTTTTGCCACCGGAACCGCTGGTGCCCGGCCCGCTCCTGATGGTCGACGACGAGCCGCTGATGCAGCGCCGTCTCACCGCGATCCTGACCTCGCTCGGCTATACGGACGACATGCTGCTGTACGCGGGCAGCCTCTCGGAAGCCCGCGCCATCCGCGCCGCGCAGCCGTGCGCCATCGCACTGGTCGACATCGGCCTGCCCGACGGCTCCGGCATCGAGCTGATCCGCGAATGGCACGAGGCCGATCCGGCGCTGCCGATCGTCGTGATCTCCACCTGGAGCACCGGCCCGACCATCGTCGGCGCGCTGCAGGCCGGCGCCACCGGCTATCTGCTCAAGGAACGCGACGACCTCGAGATCGCGCTGTCGATCCGCAGCGTGCTGCGCGGCGGCGCGCCGATCGATCCGTTCGTCGCGCGCCATATTCTCGATACCGCCGTGAACGCGCCGGCGGCGCCCGCGCCCGGCAGCCCCGCCGCCACCGGCCTGCTGCCGTCGCGCAACGG
>NZ_JAAGPF010000814.1 GCF_017104645.1 Burkholderia sp. Ac-20379 | reverse complement strand
AAAAAAAAAAAAAAACAACACAACAAAACATCTCTCAACTCCTCAAAATTGACAAAAATAATCCGCTATCATAAAACTAGCACACCACAAACCTACATCACACACTCATCACTACTGCTTACACTATTCTATGTAACATCCACTCTCACAGATATCTCTCCGTTCTCAGCTGACCTCTGGATATCTTTCTAGACCACACACTCGTAAACACGTCTCTATCCGCTCAATCAGTACTCACTTTCGTTGATTATGTCGTAGTACTCATACCTCTAAGCTCAGTGCATGACATCTTGTTCGTTAATCAGTACATGATCAGTCATACACTGACTTCTAATAGTCTTAGTACATGAACGATTGATGCGTCGACTTTATCATTCTACTGTGTTGATCATCTTGTTTGGTTTATTATTCTTCACCTCACATTGTCTCTGATTTTTTTTATTTTTTTTTTTTTTA
>NZ_JAAGPF010000813.1 GCF_017104645.1 Burkholderia sp. Ac-20379 | reverse complement strand
TGCGTCTTGTAGCGCTGGAATTCCTCGAACGGCGACAGATACGGGTTCGAGTAGCCGAGGCCGACCACGAAGCCGACCACCACCTGGTTGTTGTCGAGGTGATACAGGAACGAGCCGCCGTAGGTGTCCGAGGCGAGCGGCCAGCCGGCCGTGTGGATCACGAGGCCGGGCTTGTGCTTGGCCGGATCGATTTCCCACAGCTCCTTGATGCCGATCCCGTAGGCCTGCGGATCGGCGTTCGCATTCAGCTGGAACTTGTCGATCAGCTGGCGGCCCAGGTTGCCGCGGCAGCCTTCGGCGAACAGTGTGTACTTGGCGTGCAGCTCCATGCCGAGCTGGAAGTTCTCGGTGGGCTCGCCGTCCTTGCCGATGCCGAGGTTGCCGGTGGCCACGCCCTTCACCGAGCCGTCCTCGTGATAGAGCACTTCGGCGGCCGGGAAGCCCGGGAAGATCTCGACGCCGAGCGCCTCGGCCTGCTGGCCGAGCCAGCGCGTGACGTTGCCGAGGCTGATCACGTAGTTGCCGTGATTCTTGAAGTTGTCGGGCAGCGCCCAGTTCGGCACCGATTTCGCGCCGGTTTCGCTGAGGAACAGGAAGCGGTCTTCGGCCACTTCCACGTTCAGCGGCGCGCCCTTTTCCTTCCAGTCGGGGAACAGCTCGCCGATCGCGCGCGGATCCATCACGGCGCCCGACAGGATGTGCGCGCCGATCTCCGAACCCTTCTCGAGCACGCAGACGTTGATCTCGCCGCCTTTTTC
>NZ_JAAGPF010000812.1 GCF_017104645.1 Burkholderia sp. Ac-20379 | reverse complement strand
GTGATCGACGCGCCCGCCAGCGCGTTCTCCGCATCGGGCACGGCCTTCAGCGCGCGCGTCAGCAGATGCGGCCACGCCACCCCCACACCCAGCCCGAGCGCCACCATCGCCGTGCAGATAGGCAGCAGTGCGAGCCATTCGCCGTTGCTGTCGCGCGGCAGGAGCGCGAACAGGCCGAGCATGCCCGCCAGTTCGAGCAGCGGCCCGGCCACGATCAGGCGGCGCAGGTTCGGCCCGCTCGCGCCCGAGCAGGCCAGCGCGCCGAGCGTCCAGCCCGCGCCCATCAAGGCCGCCAGATAGCCGGCCGCGAGCGGCGGCTGGCGATGCAGCACCTGCAGGAACAGCGGCGCGAAGATTTCGGCGCTGGTCACCGTGAGCGACAGCAGCGCGAGGATCGCGTAGCACTTCGCGACCGGCGAGCCCGGACGGAACGCGCCGGACGGCAGCAGCCGGTTCGGCGCGCGCCGCTCGATGCGCACCAGCAGCGCCGCGCAGCCGATCGCCAGCGCGATGCCGCCCAGGTTCCAGGCCGGATCGGCGGACGCGCTGCCGGCCGAGGCGGCCAGCACCACCGCGATCAGCAAGCCGAGCTGCGGCTTCGGCGTGGCGGCGGCG
>NZ_JAAGPF010000811.1 GCF_017104645.1 Burkholderia sp. Ac-20379 | reverse complement strand
TGCGCTCGCCCGACGCACGCGGCGCGATCTTGAAGTCGCACCGGCAGCGGTGGCTCGAAGAAAACGGGCGCCGCAAGGATCCGAGGGACGGGGAGCTGGCGCTGCGTCAGACGGGGAGCGGCGCGCAGCGGCCGGCGCCGCCGGCCGCGGGCGGCAGCGGCGTGGCGGTGCGTTCGTAAGACGGGGAAACCAAGCGGGGCGGAACGGGGCGGGACGCGACAGCGCGATTCGGGCGCAGCCGCCACGCTTGAAACCGTGCAGCCGCGCTGCCGCGTCCAACCCGGGCCGGCTTGGCAAGCCCGGCCGGCCAGTCAGCGCTTGGGCTGCGGCAGCGCCGGAAACGCGCTGCCGTCGTCGGGCTGGCCGCCGTCGCGCGGGGCCGCGCGTTCGAGCGAGTAGAGCCAGGCCAGCAGTTCGGCCACGGCCTGATACAGCGCGGGCGGGATCCGGTCGTCGAGATCGACCTGCATCAGCAGCGACACCATCTCGGGCGCCGTATGCACGTACAGCCCGGCCTCGCGCGCCCGCGCGACGATCATCTCCGCCACCAGCCCGTAGCCCTTGGCGACCACGCGCGGCGCGCTGTCGCCGCCGTTCGGATCGTAGACCAGCGCGGCCGCGCCCTTGCGGCGGTCGGCGCTCACAGCCAGGCTCCGTCGTCGAGGAAGCCGAATTCGTCGATGCCGTCGAAATCGCCGAACGGACGGGCGGCCGGCGCGGCTGCGCCACCGCGGGCTGCGCTGACGGCCCCCGCCCGCCCGAAGCGC
>NZ_JAAGPF010000810.1 GCF_017104645.1 Burkholderia sp. Ac-20379 | reverse complement strand
GTCGTGCCGCGTGCCGCCCGTGCCCGCGCCGAGATACCCCGGCGCGACGCCCTCGATGCTGGCCGGCCGGATGCCGAGTTCGGGCGCGAGCGGCCCGTGCATCACGTTCGGCACGCGCATCGACGCCAGATTGTCGCGCGTGATCAGCGGCTCGCCGGGCAGCCGCTCGAACACGGCCGCCTGCACGCGCGCAAGCGCATCGGGCAGCCGCACGATGCGTGCCGCGCGCCCGGTCAGCGCGCCGCAATAGCGCACCAGTTGTTCCAGCGTGTAGACGCGCGGGCCGCCCAGCTCGTAGGTGGCGCCGCGCGCCGCGCGCAGGCTGCACGCCATGCGCAGCGCCTGCGCGACGTCGCCGACGTAGACCGGCTGGAACTGCGCATCGGGCATCGCGAGCGGCAGCACCGGGAACCAGCGCTGCAGCCGCGCGAAGGTGGTCAAAAAGGCGTCGCCGGGGCCGAACACCACCGACGGCCGCAGCACCGTAACCGCCAGCGCCCCGCCCGACGCATCGGCCGCCGCATGCAGCGCGGCTTCGCCGTCGCCCTTCGAGCGCAGATACATGCTCGGCCCGGCCGAATCGGCGCCGAGCGCGCTGACGTGCACGAGCCGA
>NZ_JAAGPF010000809.1 GCF_017104645.1 Burkholderia sp. Ac-20379 | reverse complement strand
GTCCTCGCAGCGGCACAGCATCGTGTCGTCGGGCGGCAGCGCGCGCGCCGCCGCGCCGAGCGCGAACGCCTGCGCGACGCGCCCCGCGAAGCCGCGCCAGGTGTCGCGCTCGCGCAGCAGCGGTGCGAAGCGCGGGTCCGCCTCGTTCACGCCGGCGGCCGACAGGCCCGCGATCGTCCCCTCGACGCGCGCGAGTTCCATGCCGCCCACGCCGGTGCTCTCGCCAGCCGCATAGATGGCATCGAGCGAGGTGCGCTGCCACGCATCGACCGTCACCGCGCCGCCCTCGACCGCGCAGCCGAGCGCACGCGCCAGCGTCAGGTTCGGCAGCAACCCGTAGCCGCAGGCGATCCGGTCGCAGGCAACGGTGTGGGTGCGGCCGCCCGCCTCGATCACGGCGGCTTCCACACGTGCCCCGCCCTGCGCCTCGCGCACCACGCCGCCCATCAGGTAGCGCGTGCCGACGAAACCGCGCGTCAGCCTCGCGGCTTGCCAGAGTTTCGACGGCGTGGCCGCCAGCGACATCCCGAAACGGCTCACGGCGCTCGCGCCGGCCTGCTCGACCACGGCGACCACCTTCGCGCCGGCGTCGCGCGCGGTGGCCATCGCGGCGATCAGCAACGGGCCGCTGCCCGCGATCACGATGCGCTCGCCGCGCACCGGCACGCCGCCCTTGATCAGCGCCTGCAGGCCGCCTGCGCCGGTCACGCCGGGCAGCGTCCAGCCCGCGAACGGCAGCAGCAATTCGCGCGCGCCGGTGGCCACGATCA
>NZ_JAAGPF010000808.1 GCF_017104645.1 Burkholderia sp. Ac-20379 | reverse complement strand
CATCGGCGGCCGACCGCGCGAGCGCGGCTTCGCGCTCCGCGACGCCCGGCACCGCCAGCCGCAATTTCTTGACCATCGCCTGCCCGGTGCGGGGCATGAACGCGACCTTGCGCGGATGCACGCCCTGCAGATCCTCGGCGACGATACGGATCTTTTCGAGCGCCAGATAACGGCGCACGAAATCGGCGTTGCGATCGCCGATGTTGATGGTGGTCATGCCGGCCAGCACGGCCGCGCCGCCGAACACCTTCGCCTCGAAGCGCTCGCGCTTGCCGCCTGCCTTGATCAGTTCGTTGATCAGCACTTCCATCGCGTAGGCGCCGTAGCGCATCGAATCGGAGGCGGTCGCGCGCGCGTCGGCGCCGTCGTCGGGCAGCATGAAATGGTTCATCCCGCCGAGCCCCATGAACGGATCGTGGAGGCAGGCGGCCACGCACGAGCCGAGCACGGTCACCAGCACCATGTCGTCGCGCGTCGTGAAGAACTCGTTCGGCAGCAGCTTCACGCCGGGCTTGCCGAAATGGGTGTCCTGATAGTGATTGGTCGCGATCGGCAGGCCGCTCATGCGTCCTCG
>NZ_JAAGPF010000807.1 GCF_017104645.1 Burkholderia sp. Ac-20379 | reverse complement strand
GGTGCGGCGGTGCGGCGAACGGCAATGGCGGTCATGAACGATCGGGTCGGCGAGAGAAGGGCGCGCAACTGCGCGGCAAGGTCGGGCGGGGCGTCAGCCGACGGCCGGCGCGACGCGCGGCAACGCGCTCGGCGGCGCGTGGCGATTCGTTTCGGGCTCCTTGACGCTGCCGCGAGCGGCCTCGCTGGCGTTGCCGGTGTCGTCGCCTTCATCGGCATCATCGGCTTCGTCGGCCAGCCGTTCGTACGCGGCGGCGAGCGGCGCGGGATCGACCCAGTCGTCCAGATCGAAATCGTTGGGCAGGAAGCCGTGGCGATGCAGGAAACCCTTGAAATCGTCGAGCGCGGCGAGCGAGCCGCGGTCGATGCCGATCGTCATCTGCCGGTGCACGTCGGGCCGGTAGGCGCGGCGCACCCAGTGCTCGGCGCTGCGCGTCTCGCGCGCCAGGTAGGCGACGGTGTCGTCGGGGTGCGCGGCGGCCCAGCCGCCCGCCTCCAGCGTGCGCTTCAGCACGCGCTCGACGAGGTCGGGCCGCTCGCGCAGCAGTTGCGCATCCACCGTGAGCGGGCGCGGCGTGCCGTTGTTGGCGTGGCGGCGGCGCTCGGGCTGCTCGCCGATTTCCACCAGCACGGTGGCGCCGAGCTGGTTCGCGATGTCGAGGCCGGTGGCGCCCTTGACGAACACCACGTCGGCCTCGCCGCGCAGCAGCGCGGCGGCTTCGCGCGAGAACTCGTGCGGGCGCTGCTGCGCGAGCCATTGGCTCACGGGCAGGTCC
>NZ_JAAGPF010000806.1 GCF_017104645.1 Burkholderia sp. Ac-20379 | reverse complement strand
ACGGCCTGCGCCCGCGCCGCTCGCGCGAGCGCATCGCGCCCTATCTGCTCGGCCTGCTCGCGGTGGCCGCCTGCGCGGCCGGCGGCGTGGCGCTGCACAACCACGACCGCCATCGCCAGTACGACGCGGCGGTCGCGCGCTTCGCCGCCGCCGATCCGCATCGCTACGCGAACGAGGATCAGGCGATGGCGGCGCTGGCCGCGCTCGACCTGGACGACCGTCAGCGCCTCGTGCTGAACCAGAACGACGCGATCCTGCGCTTCCTGTCGGGCCGGCTCGACGCGTACTGGAGCCCGCCGCTTGGCCGTTTCGATTACGCGGCCGTGCAGCACGTGTTCCAGCTGCGCGACCAGTTGAAGCTGTTCTCGCCCGCGTTCGACGCGCGCCGCAAGCAGATCGACGACGAGCGCACCGGCATGCTGGCGAGCCTCGGCGGCAGCCTCGACGAGGCCGTGGATCGCGATGCGCTGTTA
>NZ_JAAGPF010000805.1 GCF_017104645.1 Burkholderia sp. Ac-20379 | reverse complement strand
AAAAAAAAAAAAAACTCATATATATTACCATAGTTGCACCTCGAATCTTATACTAAACAACTTGTTCTGACTAGTGCTAGTAACTCCTATCGTGTTAATTCACTAACACTCTTATACCCACGTTGCTCCGTTTTGCCTCTCACCTCTTCACTCTCGCTGCTCACCACTCTGTTCTCTATCCGTTAGCTATACACTTCTGTCATGAGTGTCCATCTACGGTGATGGCTATCCTACATT
>NZ_JAAGPF010000006.1 GCF_017104645.1 Burkholderia sp. Ac-20379 | reverse complement strand
CGGCTCGGCGGCGGGCGCGAGCGGCACGCCGTCGGGCACCGGCAGGCAGCGCATGGCCGGCACGGCGCGGATCGCGCGATGGCCGGCCGCCGTGAACGCGTCGATCGCGAAGCGGAACCACTCGCGGTCGATCACGGCCAGCACGCGCCGCCCGTCGGGCAGCGCGACCGGATCGACGGCGATGTGGCAGGCCTGCGGATCCTGGATCAGGTAGTCCTCGACGATGTTCGGCAGCGCCTGGCGCAGCTTCGGCCCCTTCACGGCGGGCACGGCGGCGGCCAGCAGCAGCAGGTCGCGGGCGGCCACCACCAGCACCGTGGCGGCGGCCTGCGGCAGCGTCTCAAGCGACGCGCGGCCGGCGCGTTGCGTGTGCCCGGCCTTGTCGACGAGCGCGAACGACAAGTCGGGCCATTGCCATTCCGGCAGCGGCACGGCCGGTTCGCGCGGCGGCAAAACAACAATCAACGTGCTCAAGACACCTCTCCCGAATGGCGTTGTTATAGCTGGTCGGATATCCGCACGACGCGCGTGGTGTGCGTCATCGAATCGCGATACACGAGCGAATTGCGGTCGATCTCCGCGCGCCCATGCTCAATATGCCCGTGAACGATGAAATAACTGCTGGTCACGTCGATCTGGGTGGGATCCAGCAGCGTATTCGGCACGCCGGTGGCCTGCAGCGCGAGCTGCGCGTCGCCGACGTTGCGGAAAAACACGTTCTCGCGGCGCGCCACGAGCGTTTGCGCCGACGATACCGACAGCCCCGGCAGCAGCGCCGCGATCACTTCGGCGCGCGCGGTATTGAGGTTGACCGGCGTGACGGTGGGCAGCACCGTCACGAACGGCCGCAGCCGCTCGACGACCTCGGGCGTCACGCCGTTCACGTCGAGCAGCGAGGCCACGCTGATCGGCACGATCGGCGACGCGCCCTGGCTCGCGTCGGTGCCGCCGTCGTCGCTCTCGAAGCCGGGATCGGGCTGGCCCGCGTTGGTATTGCCGCCGGTGGGCGCCGGCACGCCGGCGGTGCCGGGCGCGTTGGCCATCTGGAAGCGCTGCGACGAATTGCGCAGCGCGGCGCGCATCTGGCGCGCGATGCGCAGCGCCAGTTGCGAATCGATCGACAGCGACGTCAGCAGCCGCTTGAGCGTGCCGACCGCCGACGCGTTGATCTGCAGCACGCCGGGCGCGGGCGTGGTCACGAGGTTGCGCAGGTTGAAGCGCGCCTGCGCGTCCTCGATGTCGCCGGACAGGTAGGTGTCGTCGTCGCCCGAGACATCGGTGATGCCGATCTTGCCGAGGAAATCGGACAGCCGCGTCTTCGCGATCGGCACGGCCCAGATGCCGCCCAGATACGTGACGCCGGGCGAGGTGTCGCCTTCCGAGCGCAGGATCATGCGGGTCCAGTCGAGCGCGCCGCGCGCCACCCATTGCGCCTGCATCAGCAGGCGCTGGTTCTCGATGCGGCGAATCTGCACCTGCTGGCGCCAGAGCATGCCCGACACGAGGATCGCGGTGAGCGCCACCACCAGCAGCGCGCTGATGATCGCGACGCCGCGCTGGCGGCGGGCGCCGCGAGAGGCGGGCGGAAGGGGCGAGGAGGTGCGCATCGTCATTCCCCGATCAGGAACACGCGCCGGATCGGCTTGTGCAGCGAGGTGGCGCCGATGCCCACCTCGAGCCCCGTCACCGAACGCTCGGGCGGCCCGTTGCCGACGATCGGCTGCTTCAGCGCCTGGGTGTTCTTGGCGAGCGCGTCGTCGGCGGTGGGCATGTTGATGGTCCAGCCCACCTTCGGCACGTAGATGCGCGCCGTGATCGAGCCGACGCCGCGCATCAGCGGCACGCTGCTCCAGCCGTCCACGCTGCCGCTGTTCAGCATGCCGCGCAGCACGCGCGCATCCGAAATGGGCGGCGAGGCGTGGCGCACCACGCGGCCCGACGCGATCAGGTAGCGCACGATCTGCAGGCGCGGCGCGCCGCCGGGCGTGTCGAAATAGCGGACGATCTGCAAGGTGTTGCCGGATACGCGCACGGCCGGCTGGCCGGCTTCGTCGTCGCTGACGGCGCGGCGCGCGTCGATGCGCATCTGGTCGAACATCTGCGCGAACGTGCGCTCGTCCTCCATCACGGCTTCGACGTGGTTGCGGCCGCGGATCACCTGATCGAGCCCGCGCCACGACAGCAGCGCGAGCACCGCCATGATCGCGATCGCGATCAGCAGCTCGATCAGCGTGAAGCCGCGCGCGCGGCGCTCAGAGCGAACGATTGGTTTCATTCGCCACCACCGTCACCATCTGCGCGAGCACGCCTTTCTCGCCGGTCTTGCTAACCGACACCTCGACGCGCCGGAACACCGGGTTCGGCGTGGTCTTGACGCGCTGCGTGCAGCTCAGTTCGAGATTGCCCTGGGAACAATCGAAGGTTTGCTCGCCGACCTCGGGCCAGGCGTGCGCGAGGCGCAACTGGCCGAGCACGTTGTCGGCGCTCCAACTCGCGAGCAGGCGGTCGTTCAGCGCGCCGGAATTGCTGGCGAGCGTGCCGACCGCGCGGATCGACGCGGCCAGCGCGATCGCGATGATGGCCAGCGCGATCAGCACCTCGATCATCGTGAAACCGCGCTCGCGCGGAGCAAAGGTGAGCCGGGCGGACATGATCAGCGCACCTCGTAGCGGCCGTTGCCGGTGCCGACGATCGTCGCGCTGCCGATCGCGGAATAGAGCGTGACGCGCACCGGCACGTCGATCGGTTCGGTGCCGAAGACGATCCGGTTCACCTGGGTATCGGAGCCGGGGTAATCGATGCTCGCGCCGGTCACGCCGCCGTCCCAATCGCGCGGACGCAGCAGATCGTCGCGCAGCGTGCGCCAGCCGTCCTGGCCGCGGATGTCGAAGCGGAAGCCGTGCTCGGTGGGCTGCCAGGCGATCGGCCGGGCGCGAACCTGGGCCTCGTCGCCGGCGCTCTCGAGCAGCAGCGACACGCGCACCGCTTCCTCGTGGAGGTCGGTGCGCGGATTGCGGCGCATGGTGAGCGTGGCCGCCGTCACGAGGATCCCCGCGATCACGAGCACGACCAGCATCTCGAGCAGCGTGAAGCCGTGCATCCGCCGGGGCGGAGAACGCAGCGGGGTGGTGCCGGTGGTTCGCATGACAAACGAAGGGGAATGGGGTCGGTATCGGTCGGTCGGCCGCGCGGGACGTTACTGCCAGGACCCGATGTCGGCGTCGTTGTTCTCGCCGCCTTCCTTGGCGTCGGCGCCGTAGCTGAACACGTCGATCTCGCCGTGCACGCCCGGGTTCAGGTACTTGTACGGGTTGCCCCACGGGTCGTTCGGCAGGCGTTCGAGATAGCCGCCGTCCTTCCAGTTGTTCGGCACCGGATCGGTGGTGGGCTTGGCGATCAGCGCCTGCAGGCCCTGCTCCTGAGTGGGGTAGCGGCCGTTGTCGAGGCGATACAGCTTCAGCGCCTGCATCACGGTGCCGATGTCCTGCTTGGCGGCGACGCGGCGCGCTTCGTCCGGGCGGCTCATGATCTTCGGCACGATCAGCGCCGCGAGAATGCCGAGAATCGCGATCACGACCATGATCTCGATCAGCGTGAAGCCGCGTTGGCCGTTCTGGCGACGCACGGCCTGCGAGCGACGATTGATCCACGTTTGCATGGGTGAAACCTCTCTTTCAAAAACAGTCAGTCAACATTGAATGGCGCCGGCGGGCACACCGCCCGCCCAGCGAAGCCGCATTGTAAGACGGCCCCTGCTTCGGGCTTTCACCCAACGCAAATTTCACATAATCGTCCGTACAATAGCCCGCATGAACGCGCTCTCGATCCGGATCCTCTCCCTCGCCCTCTTCGCGGCTTTGTGCGCGACGGCCACTTATTGGGCCATCACGCTCTCGGCGCATCAGGCCCCGTTACCCGCCGCCGCCGCGCGCGCACCCTTGCGCACGGAGGACGCTGCCGCGCTGTTCGGCGGGCAGCTCACGCACAACCCGGTACAGGACATCCACCTGTTCGGCATCCTCGCCCTGCGTCAGGGCGCCGCCGCGATCATCGGCGCGGGCGGCGAACCGGCTCGCGCGATCTCGCTGGGCAGCGACATCATGCAAGGCACGAAACTCGCCGAAGTCCGCGCCCGCTCGATCGTGATCGACCGCAACGGCGCGCACACCGAAATCTTCCTGCCGGCCAACGCGCCCGGCGCCACCATCTACGTACGCTGAGCCGCCGCTGCCCTGAAGCAGGCGCCGCCCCAGTCACGCGATCGGGGCCGCCCGCTTCAGGGCCTGCCGTTCATGCCGCAAGCGGGCCGCATCGTGCGGCCCGTTTTGCGTGTCTTGCCCATGCCGAGCGCTTGCCCAAGCGCCTGCCGCCTCACTGCACCATGTTGTTCAGGTCGATGATCGGCAGCATCACCGCCAGCACGATCACCAGCACGATGCCGCCCATCGCCAGGATCAGCAGCGGTTCGAGCAGGCTCGTCATGAACATGGTGCGGCGTTCGAGTTCGCGCGCCTCGCCTTCGGCCGCGCGGTCGAGCATGGTGGTCACGTCGCCGGTGGCCTCGCCCGAACGGATCAGGTGCACCAGCACGGGCGGGAACGTCTTGACGTGATTGAGCGCGCGCGACAGCGAGGTGCCTTCGCGCACGCGGATGATCGCGTCCTCGATGTTGCGGCTCATCGCGCGGTTGCTCAGCGTTTCGCCCGCGGCCTGCAGCGCGCGCAGGATCGGCACGCCGGCCGCGGTCAGGATCGCCAGCGTGCTGGCGAAGCGCACCGTGTTGTAGCCGCGCACCAGCTTGCCGGCCAGCGGCGCGCCGAGCAGCCAGCGGTCGAACGCGAGGCGCGGGCCGTCGCGCGACAGCGTGGCCTTCGCGGCCCACACCACGAACGCCACGCCGATCAGGATCGCCCACCACCAGTTCCGCACGAACGCCGACAGCGCCATCATCACGACCGTCAGCACCGGCAGCTGCTGCTTGGTGCTCGCGAACACGTTGACCACCTGCGGCACCACGTAGCTGAGCAGGAACGTGACGATGCCGAGCGCGATCAGCGTGACGATGCCGGGGTAGGTGAACGCCAGCACGATCTTCTGCTTGAGCGCGTTGCGCTGCTCGATGTAATCGGCCAGGCGCGACAGCACCAGGCCGAGCTTGCCGGTGTGTTCGCCGGCCGCCACCAGCGCGCGATAGATTTCGGGGAAATCGCGCGGATGCTCGGCCAGCGCACTGGCGAGCGAATGGCCGCCCAGCACCTCGGCGCGGATCGCCGCCATCAGCTCGCGGATGTAATCGCGTTCGGCCTGCTCGGTCAGCACCGCCAGCGCCTCGCCGAGCGGCAGCCCGGCAGTGAGCAGGCTGGCGAGCTGGCGCGTCAGGATCGCCTGCTCGCGCTGCGACATCTTGCGGCCGATCGACAGGCGCTGCTTGCGCTGCCCGGCCGAGCGTTTCGCGGCCGGCTCGACCACCAGCGGCGTGAGGCCCTGAATGCGCAACTGGCCGCGCGCGGCGCGCGCGCTGTCGGCCTCGATCACGCCTTTCTGAGGGCGGCCGCCTGCGTCGATCGCTTCGAAACGGAATGCCGGCATCGCGCTATGCGCCTCCCGTCACGCGCAGCACTTCCTCGAGCGACGTGTTGCCCTGTTCGAGCCAGCGTTCGGCGTCGTCGCGCAGCGTGCGCATGCCCCGGGCGCGGCCCGAGGCGAGGATTTCCGAATCGGGCGCGTTGCGATGCACCAGCGAGCGGATGTCGTCGTCGATCGTCAGCAGCTCGTACACGCCGCGCCGGCCGGTGTAGCCGGAATGGCCGCATTTCTCGCAGCCGACCGGGTGATAGAGGGTGCGGCCGTCTTCCTCGCGCGGCGTCTTGCAGTGCGGGCACAGCTGGCGCACCAGACGCTGCGCGAGCACGCCGAGCAGCGACGACGCCAGCAGATACGGCTCGACGCCCATGTCGGTCAGCCGCGTGACGGCCGACGCGGCGTCGTTGGTGTGCAGCGTGGCGAGCACCAGGTGGCCCGTCAGCGAAGCCTGCACGGCGATCTGCGCGGTTTCGAGGTCGCGGATTTCGCCGATCATGATGACGTCCGGATCCTGACGCAGGATCGAGCGCAGCGCGCGCGCGAAGTTCATGCCGATCCGCTCGTTCACCTGCGTCTGGCCGATGCCGGACAGGTCGTATTCGATCGGATCTTCCACCGTCATGATGTTGGTGGTGGCCGTTTCGAGCCGCGACATCGCCGCGTAGAGCGTGGTGGTCTTGCCCGAGCCGGTCGGGCCGGTCACCAGCACGATGCCGTGCGGCCGCGCGATCAGCTTGTCGAACTGCCTGAGCGTGTCGCCGCCCATGCCGAGCGCTTCGAGATTGAGGCGCTTCGAATCCTTTTCCAGCAGACGCAGCACGGCGCGCTCGCCATGGCCGGTCGGCAGCGTCGACACCCGCACGTCCACCGGGCGGCCGCCCACGCGCAGCGTGATCCGGCCGTCCTGCGGCAGGCGCTTCTCGGCGATGTCGAGCTGCGCCATGATCTTGATCCGCGAAATCAGCGCGCCGTGCAGCGCCTTCTTCGGGCGCACCACGTCGCGCAGCGTGCCGTCCACGCGGAAGCGCACCACCGAGGCGTTCTCGAACGGCTCGATGTGGATGTCCGAGGCCTGCTCGCGCGCGGCCTGCGTCAGCAGCGCGTTGATCATGCGGATGATCGGCGCGTCGTCTTCCGATTCGAGCAGGTCCTCCACCTCGGGGATGTCCTGCATCAGGCGCGACAGATCGACTTCGCCTTCCACTTCGCCCACCACCTGCGCCGCGCTGCCGTCCTGGCGCGCATACGCGGTGTTGATCGCCTGCGCGAGCTCGTCGGCGGGCAGGCGGCGCGCCGTCAGCGCGCCGAAATTGCGGGCGACCTCGGCCAGCGCCGCATCGGTCGTGCGCTCGCTGATCCACACCTCGATCGCCTCGCCGTCCTGTTGCGCGACGAGGATCTGGCCGGCCTTCGCGAAGCCGTAGGGCAGCAGGCGCGCGGCGATCGCCGACGGGCCGGCGTCGCCCTGCGCGTCCTGGACGGCGTCGTTCACGGCTGCGCTCCCGGCTGGGTGGTCACGCCTTGGGCGGGCACCGGCTGAACGACCGGCGCCGGCACCGGCGCGGCCACGCCCGAGGTGGGCGCGGTGGCGGCCGGCGCGCTGGCCGGATTCGGCGGATAGCCGGGGCGGCGCGTCATGCGCGACAGGTCGAACAGGTTCGCGGCCGGCGCACCGCCGTCGCTCGGGCCGATCGGCATCGGCGGCGCAACCGGATCGTCGCGATCCTTGATCAGGTTGTTGTCCGACTTGTACGCGCCCTGCACGCCCTGGATATAGTCGTAGCGGTTCGCCGTGACGGCCTGCGTGGTGGCCTGGTCGCTCAGGATCACCGGGCGCAGGAACACCATCAGGTTGGTCTTCTGGCGCTGCTTGCCTTCCGAGCGGAACAACTGGCCGATCCACGGAATGTCGCCGAGCAGCGGCACCTTGTTGTTGCCGACCTGGTAGTTGTCCTGCATCAGGCCGCCGAGCACGATGATCTCGCCGTTGTCGCACAGCACGGTGGACTGGATCGAGCGCTTCGTGAAGGTCGGCACGCCGATCGTGCTGGACGACGACGTGGTGCTCGGCAGCACCGCCGAATCCTCGGTGTAGATCTGCAGCTTCAAGATGCCGCCTTCGGTGATCTGCGGCTTCACGTGCAGCGTCAGGCCGACGTCCTGGCGGTCGTAGGTGTTGAACGCGTTGTTGCTGTTGCCGCTCGTCAGGTTCGAGTACGAGCCGGTGGCGATCGGCACGTTCTGGCCGACCACGATCTTGGCTTCCTCGTTGTCGAGCGTGACCAGATTCGGCGTGGACAGCACGTTCGCGTCGCTCGACCCGGAGAACGCCTGCAGCAGCGCGCCGAGGCCGGTGATGCCGAACATGTTCTTGAGCCAGCCGATATTGAGGCCCGGCGTGAGCGCGGCGGCCGCCGCCGCACCGCCGTTGAGGCCGCTCGCGGCGCCCTGCGCGGCCGACGACGTCAGCCCGGTGATGGTGTTGCCGAGGCCCGACACGTTGGTGCCGAGCGAGCTGCCCGCGTACAGCGCGTTGTTCGCGACCTGCCACTGGATACCGAGGTTGGCCGAGGTCGTGGAATTCAGTTCGACGATCAGCGCCTCGATATAGACCTGCGCGCGGCGCTCGTCCAATTGGTCGATCACGGCGCGCAGGTTCCGGTAGACGGGATCCGACGCGGTGATGATCAGCGAATTGGTGGCCGAATCGGCCTGGATCATGCCGCCCTGCTGGTTGTCGTCGCTCTTGTCCTTGTCGCTGCTGAGGAAGCCGTCGTTCTTGCCGCCGCTGCCGCCACCGAGGCTGCTGCCCGAACCGGAGCCCGAGCCGGAGGTCAGCGACGACGAACCCGACGGCAGCGGGGCGGTGCCGGCCGTGCCCGTCGAGAAGTTGCTGCCGCCGCCGGAACCGCTGCCCGAATTGAACGAATTGGCGTCGTTCGTGGAGCTGGAGCTGCTGCTGTCGCCCTTGCCCAGCATGCCGCGCAGGGTTTTTGCAAGCTTCACGGCGTCGGCGTTGCGCAGGCGCACCACGTGCATGTTGCCCGGCACGCCGCTCGGCGCGTCGAGTTGCGACACGAGCCGCTTGGCCGCGGCCAGCCGGGAGCCGTTCGAGGCGCGCAGCAGGATCGAATTGGTGCGCGGATCGGCCGTGACGCTGACTTTCAGCGTGGCGTCGGTGTTGCCGATCGAGCCCGGATCGAGCAGCTTGCCGAGTTGGCTGGCCACGTCGATCGCGTTGGCGTTGCGCAGCGGCATCACCACCACCTGGTTGCCGGCCGCGCTGTCCACGCCCGCGATGATCTGGGCGATGCGGCGCACGTTGTCGGCGTAATCGGTGACCACCAGCGTGTTGTTCGCCGGATACGCGGTCACGGTGTTGTTCGGCGAGATCAGCGGACGCAGCACCGGCAGCAGGTTGTTGGCCGATTCGTTATGCAGCTCGAACACCTGCGTGACGATCTGGTCGCCCGAGGCGCGCGGCACGTTGCCAATATAGGTAGGCACGCCCTGCAGCTTGGCGTCGGCCTCCGGCACGACCTTCAGGACGCCGTGATCCTGCAGCAGCGAGAAACCCTGCATGCGCAGCGCCGATTGCAGCGTCTTGAGCGCCTGATCCTCGGGCACCGATTTTTCGGAAACCAGGTTCAGTTGCCCCTTCACGCGCGGGTCGACGATGATCGTCTTGCCGGTTGCGGCACCGATGGCCTTGGCGACCTGATCGATGTCGGCATTGACGAAATTGAGCGTGACCTGAGCATGCGCGACCGCGATCTGGGACGCGACGATTCCGGCGACGACGAGCGCTTTTGCAGCGCGCCGCATAGCAAAACGAGTGGTTGTCATGTGGTGGGTAGTCGATGCCGGGTAAGGCCGTATCCGACGGTAGAGCGTGGTTGCGGAAATCAAAAAACGGACATTATCAGCTTTTCGTGTCCGAAATATCACATTGGTCGAGAGGGCTCTCGCTTTTTGCATTTCGGTCACAAGAGCTGCGGATCGGCCTATTTTTTTAGCAAGTTTTCGCAAGATTTCTAAATAAAAAGCCCCGGAAAAGTCCGTGTCCGCTGCCCGCAACATCCGCCGCTGGCGGTGGCAGGATGCGCCAAGGCACCGGTATGATACGGGCGGCGCAGCGCCTGCGCCCGCTTTCCGCGTTGGGGGTTTTCCCGCCCCGATTTCCCGTTTTTCCAGCTATTTGAAGGCTTCCTAATGCAAATTAGGTGTTTTCTTCTCGTGTCGTGGCTTGCCGCAGCCGGCTTCAGCGCCCCCGCGCATGCCGACTGTTACGACGAAGCCGCCAAGTATCAGAAGGTCAATCCGCTGATCCTTCGCGCCATCGCGTGGCAGGAATCCCACAACACACCCGACGCGATCAACCGGAATGCGAACGGTTCGACCGATTACGGGATCATGCAGATCAACTCGATCCATCTGTCGCGGCTGTCCCAATACGGGATCACCAAGGACACGCTGATGCAGCCGTGCAAGAACGTCTATATTGCGGCGTGGCACCTGCGTCAGAAGATGAACAAGTTCGGCAACACCTGGGCGGCGGTCGGCGCCTATCACTCCGAAACGCCGTCGCTGCGGGATAAATACGCGCGGCAGATCGCGGCGATCCTGGCCAAATGGCGCCTGCTGCCGACGGCGAACGAACCGCACTGAGTCGCGAGCGGTGCGTTCGGGCCGTGGCGCGAACGCACCGTCGGGCCGCCGTCTCCCGGCAGCCGTCCATCCGTTGTCCTCGTTGTCCCCCCGCTTCTCCTGCCTGCTTCTCCCGCCCGATTCCCCTCCAGCCTGCCCGGCAAGTCCGCCCACCCGCGCGTTTGATGCACAATGCGGCTTTCATGCCGCCATGCGCTCGCGCGGGCGGCCGCTTTCGTCTTTTTCCGGGGTACCCATCGCCATGAACTCGCCGTTGCCCGTTACCGTGCTGTCCGGCTTTCTCGGCGCCGGCAAGACCACGCTGCTGAATCACGTGCTCGCCAATCGCGACGGCCTGCGCATCGCCGTGATCGTCAACGATCTGGCCGGCGTCGATATCGACGGTGCGCGCGTCGGCGACAAGGCAGCGCTGTCGCACGTCGATGAGCAACTGGTGGAGATGTCGAACGGCTGCATCTGCTGCACGCTGCGCGGCGATCTGCTCGTGGAGATCCGCCGGCTGGCCGCCGCGGGCCGCTTCGACGCGATCCTGGTGGAATCGACCGGCGTGGCCGAGCCGATGCCGATCGCCGAAACCTTCACGTTCGTCGAGGACGACGGCGAGTCGCTCGAACACGTCGCGCGGCTCGACACGATGGTGACGGTGGTCGACGCCTTCAATTTCCTGCGCGATTACGGTTCCGACGAAGGCCTGGCCGATCGCGGCCTGGCCAAGGCCGGCGACGACGATCGCCAACTGGTCGAACTGCTGATCGAGCAGATCGAATTCTGCGACGTGCTGGTGATCAACAAGGCCGATCTGGTCGACGCCGAGCAACTCGCGACGCTGCAGCGGATTCTCGCCAGCCTCAATCCGCGCGCGCATCAGGTGGTGAGCCGCTTCGGCGCGGTGCCGGTAGCCGAGCTGATCGATACCGGCCGCTTCGATTTCGAGGCAGCCGCAAACGCGCCGGGCTGGGTCGCGCCGCTCGAACATCGCCACGACGGCCACGACGACGATGGCGGCCACGCGCATGCGCACGGCGCCGCCGACGCATTCGGCATCGGTCATTTCGTCTATCGTGCGCGCCGGCCGTTTCATCCGCAGCGCTTCTGGACGCTGCTGCACAACGAGTGGAAGGGCGTGCTGCGCAGCAAGGGCTTCTTCTGGCTGGCGACGCGCAACGAAGTGGGCGGCTCGCTGTCGCAGGCCGGCGGCGTGTGCCGTCACGGCCCGGCCGGGCTCTGGTGGGCCGCGCAGGATCGCAGCGAATGGCCGGACGACGATCCGGCGCTGCTCGACGAAATCGCCGCCGATTGGCACGGCGATCCGGACGACACGACGATCGGCGACCGCCGCCAGGAGTTGGTGCTGATCGGCGTGGGCCTCGATGCGAACGCATGGCGCGCGCAATTCGACGCGTGCCTGCTCGACGATGCGGAATTCGCGGCGGGCCACGATGCATGGCACGCGTTGCCCGATCCGTTTCCCGCCTGGGACATCGAGGAACACGATCACGATCATGACGACGATCATGATCACGACGACGAGATCGTTCATCGTCACTGAGCGCGCATCCTGCTGCGCAACCGCGCCCCGGCGTCATGCCGGGGACGAAAAAAAACCCGCCGAAAGGCGGGTTTTTCCGTTCACAAACGCAGAACTTAGCGCTTGTTCACTGCATCCTTGAATGCCTTGCCAGCCGTGAACTTGACGGTCTTGGCTGCCGGAATCTTGATGGTTTCGCCCGTCTTCGGGTTGCGGCCGGTACGTGCTGCACGCTTACCCGAGCCGAAGCTGCCGAAGCCGATCAACTGAACCGCGTCGCCTTTCGACACGGCCTTCTTGATCACTTCGAGGAGCGTGTCCAGCGTTTCGCCGGTTTGTGCCTTGCTGGCGCCCGTCTGTGCGGCGACGGCGTCGATCAGTTCCTGTTTGTTCATTAAGGTTCCTTTCTCAGGTTAAGTTGACACGAACAGCGCGGACGCGCCGATTATACGTACGCCTACCGTTGCATCGCAGTTCGCGGCGACGGCAGGGCGCAGTCGGACCGCGCCGCGCCTCGTAACAGCGAAGGCGCCTGAGGCGCTTCCGCTTTACGGCGCTTGCTATGATAGCGCAGCGCAAACCCAATAACGACAAGGGTTTCAAAGATTTTCATCCGGATTTTGCCGGATTCCAGCGCCGTTGCCCGCATTTTTGCCGCGCACCGTACGGCCTTGTCAAGCGTGCGAACCTGGCCTCGCGCGGCGACGTTGGTTTTTGCCAACGCCAAGCGGGGCGGGGCTTCCAGGCCGATGCCGGCCCATTTCGAATGTTTCGCATGACCGACCGACTGATCCCTGCCACGCTCGAGCTCCGCGAAAACGGCGCGCTCGTTTCGTCCGTTCATGGCGCTCTGCAGCCTGCCGCAACCGAAACATATGCTGCGCCAGCGCAAGCCGGCAGCGGCTTCCTGCACGGCAACGGGCTGCCCGAGCGCTGGCGCGGGCGGCGCAGCTTCACGATCGTCGAAACCGGCTTCGGCGCCGGATGGCGCTTTCTCGCCACCTGGGCCGCGTGGCGCGCCGATCCGGCTCGAAGCGAACGTCTGCACTACGTAGCAATCGAGGCGCATCCGTTTTCACGCGACGATCTGCGCCGGGCCGCCGAACGTATGGTTGCGAATGCAACCACTATGACATCGGAATTCGAACGCCTGATCGATGCGCTTGCCGGCGCGTGGCCGATCCTCGCGCCGGGCCTGCATCGCCTGGAATTCGATGCCGGCGGCGTGATCCTGACGCTCGCGTTCGGCGATCCCGATGCGATGCTGTCGTCGCTCGTGCTGCGCGCCGATGCGTTCCATCTCGATACCTTCGCAGTCCGGAACAATCGCGGCGGCAATGCCGACGCCGCATGTCGCGCGCTCGCCAAGCTGGCCGATGAAGATGCCACGTTCGCCATCGATACGATCGACGACGCGATGCGAAAAGCCCTGCAAAACGCGGGCTTTTCGTATCGGGAAGAACATCGTGCGGGTATTTTCGCGCCGCGCTGGAAGGTGCGCCGCCACGAGCCGCCGCGCGCTTGCGACGTCGCGGCACGCGATGCGATCGTGATCGGCGCCGGGCTTGCCGGCAGCGCGCTTGCCGAGCGTCTTACGGCGCGCGGCTGGCGCGTCACGCTGATCGAACGTCGCGACGACGTGGCAGGCGAAGCGTCGGGCAATCCGGCCGGCGTGTTTCATCCGCTCGTCGCGATCGACGACAACTTCGGCGCACGGCTGTCGCGCGCCGGCTATCTGTATGCGCTGTCGCGCTGGCGTGCGTTCGAGGCAGCCGGTCACGACTTCGCCCGCAGCGCGAACGGCCTGCTGCAACTGGCTTGCAACGACGACGAGTTCGAACGCATGCAGGCGGCCGCGGCCGCGCTCGGCATGCCGGAAACGCTGGCCGTTCTGCTCACGCGCGACCAGGCGGCCGAGCGCCTGCACACCGCTACGGCGCACGGCGGATGGTTCTTTCCGCACGGCGGCTCGCTCGATCCGGCGGCGCTCGCGAGCGCTGCGTGCGCGATGGCGGGCGAGCGGCTCACGCGCCTGCATGGCGTGGCGGTCGCGCAGCTCGTGCCGCGCGACGGCGGCGGTTGGCGCGCCGTCGATGCCGCGGGCAAGACGCTGGCCGAGGCGTCGGTGGCGATCGTCGCCAATGCGGCCGACGCGCCGCGCGTCGCGCAGTTGCGTCATGCGCCGGTGCAGATCGTGCGCGGCCAACTGACCGTGCTGCCGGCTGGCGTCGCACCCGCCGTCGCGCTGCCGGCGATCGGCGACGGCTACCTGATTCCATTCGCCGACGGCACCGCCCTGACCGGTGCGACCTACGATCCCGACGACGCGGATCCGGCCCTGCGCGCCAGCGGCCATCGCGAGAACTTGGCCCGGCTCGCCGCGCTGCTGCCATGCAGCAACATCGATACAGCCGCCATGGCGGATCCGGCCACGCTGGCCGGCCGCGTGGCGTTCCGCTGCGTGGCGAGCGACCGCCTGCCGATGGCGGGCGAGCTGGGCGACGAAGCCGAAGCGGCCGCCCGAGCCGCCGCGCTATCGGGCGCGCAGGCACGCGACGTGCCGCGTGCGGCCGGCCTCTACGGCGCATTCGGCTTCGGTTCGCGCGGGTTCATCTGGGCCGCGTTGTGCGCCGAACTGATCGCCTCGCAGCTCGACGGCGAGCCCTGGCCGATCGAACGCGAGCTGGCCGAAGCGATCGATCCCGCACGCTTCCTGCTCCGCGCCCTGCGCCAGGGCCGCGCCGGCTGAAACGCCGTCCGCCTGCCGCGCCAACGGTGCGCCGCACGGCATCCCCGCCTTCACCCATCCCCGCTTACGCCAGCACGATTGCGCACAGCCGCCCCGAAAACGGCGGCTGTGCGGCGCAGCTTATCCACCGGCATCTGTGGATAAGCACACGGATTCCCCGTGAGTTCTCTGTGTAACCACAGTGGACGTAAACGGGGTAACTTGAGGCGGCCGCACAGCACAGCAAAAGTTGTTCTGTGAATCACTGTGCGAGCACACAGGCTGTGCGGCGTCTTATGAGTTTGGCAAATCCATGAATCTGTGAGGTTTACCGGGGTTATCCACAGAAAATCGGTGCTGTTGTTAACTACTACTACGTATACATACAGGTAAACCTGTGGTTATAAACCCATGGCATCCGCCGGCCGGCCAGCGCTCGGATAAATCCGATCCGGTGCGAAATAGATGTGGCACAATCGGACACCACCGCGCTGTACCGGGATGCCACCGGTGCAGCACACCAGGAACAGTTCAAGCGAATCGGAATCTGAGGATGAGAGATCGCGCTGTTTCCGTCACGCCAGGCCGGCAGTCAGATCGGCCGTTGCCCGAGCGGCATCCTCAAGCGCCGCGAATCGGGAAATCCCGTGTCCTGACGCCCTGATCCAGCACACAACAACAACGGGGCAACCAGCCAAGCCAGCGCGCCATTTCGTTCGACACGCTCGACCCAGCGTCGCAGCCGGTTGCCTTCGTATAGGAGAGTTCACCTCGATGAAGTCGGCATTCTCGTTTCTACCGAATTGGCCGCTCGTACCCGACGCCGTGTTCTGGGCCGGCATCGCGCTGTTCGCTGCGGGCCTGTGCGGCGAACTCTGCTACCGCGCCTGGCGCTTGCCGCGCGTCACCGGCTATGCCGTGATCGGCCTGATCGCCGGCTCGGCCGGATTTGGTGCGATCGACGCCAGCACCAGCGACACCGCGCGCCTCCTGATCAACGTCGCGCTCGGCCTGCTGCTGTTCGAACTCGGCAGCCGGCTCGATCTGCGCTGGATCCGCCGCAACCCCTGGCTGATCGCCACCAGCGTGGCCGAAGCCACGTTGACGTTCGCGTTGGTGCTCACGGTGCTGCTCGTGCTGAACGTGCCGGCGATGGTGTCGATCGTGCTGGCGGCGATCGCCGTGGCGACGTCGCCCGCCATGGCCATTCAATTGAAGACCGAACTGCGCGCGGAAGGGCAGGTCTCGCAGCGTCTGCTGACGCTGACCGCGCTCAACAGCGTGTATTCGGTGGTTCTGACGAAATTGCTGACAAGCTGGCTGCACCAGGAGGAATACGGCAACGTGTTCGCGACGATCCTGCAGCCGTTGTATCTGATCGCCGGCTCGATGCTCCTCGCGTACCTGCTCGCGCGCGCCTGCAATTACCTGTTCCGTCACATCGCGCCGGCCATGCGCGACGAGCATTCGTTCGTCGCGCTGTTCGGCCTGGTGGTCCTGGCGATCGCGATCGCCCAGGCGCTCAAGCTGTCGACCGTGCTGACGCTGCTGCTGGCCGGCATCGTCGTGAAGAATCTCGAAGCGCGTCCGCAACTCTGGCCCGAGCATTTCGGCACGGCCGGCTGGTTGCTGACCGTCATTCTGTTCGTGCTGACGCTGACCTCATTCACCTGGCACGACCTCGCCACCGGCGGGCTGATCGCGCTGGTGCTGATCGCCACGCGCATCGTCGCCAAGCTGATCGGCGTGGTGGCGTTCGCCAGGAAGAGCGGCATCAACGTGAAGCAGGGCGTGGCGCTGGGCCTGTCGCTCGCGCCGATGTCGGCGCTGGCCTACCTGCTCGTCGACGACACCTATCAGATGTATCCGAACTTCGATCCGCATCTGCGCGCGGTCGTGATGTGTTCGATCGTGCTGCTGCAGCTTGTCGGTCCGGCCTTCGTCTATCGCAGCCTGTCGGCGGTGGGCGAACGGCGCGACGCAAGCTGATCGGCGCCGCCGGGGCCCGCGCCGCGGCGGCACCCAACCCGTTATCCGGAAGTCGTCATGGCACTCGAAACCTTCAACAATTCCGAGCCGTTCACGTTCGGCGTCGAGCTGGAAATCCAGGTCGTCAACACGCACAACTACGATCTGACGAAGGCGGCATCGGACCTGATGCGCCTCGTCGAGCACGAACCGCATCCCGGCGCGATCACGCCGGAAATCACCGAAAGCATGATCGAGCTGTCGACCGGCATCTGCCATTCGCACGATCAGGCGCTCGACGAACTGCGCACGATTCGCGACGTGCTCGTGAAGGCGGCCGATCAGCTCAACGTGGGCCTCGCCGGCGGCGGCACGCACACGTTCCAGCAATGGAGCGACCGGCAGATCTACGACGCGCCGCGCTTCCAGTATCTGTCCGAGTTGTACGGCTATCTGGCCAAGCAGTTCACGGTGTTCGGCCAGCACGTGCACATCGGCTGCCCCGATGCCGACAGCGCGCTGTTCCTGCTGCATTCGATGTCGCGCTACATCCCGCACTTCATCGCGTTGTCGGCGTCGTCGCCGTACGTGCAGAACGTGGACACCGGATTTCATTCTGCACGCCTGAATTCGGTGTTCGCGTTTCCGATGTCGGGCCGCGCGCCGTACACGCTGACCTGGGACGGCTTCGAGGAATACTTCTCGAAGATGGTCAACACGGGCGTGGTCAACAGCATGAAGGATTTCTACTGGGATATCCGGCCGAAGCCCGGCTTCGGCACGATCGAGGTGCGTGTGATGGACACGCCGCTGTCGGTCGATCGCGCCGCGGCGATCGCCTGCTACATCCAGACGCTGGCGCGCTACCTGCTGCTCGACAAGCCGCTGAAGCTGTCGGAGGACGATTACCTGGTCTACACGTTCAACCGCTTCGAGGCGTGCCGCTTCGGCCTGGACGGCACCTGCGTGAATCCGCAAACGGGCGAGCGCCGCACCATTGCCGAAGACATTCTCGATACGCTCGACCGTCTCGCGCCGCATGCGGCCGCGCTCGGCTCGCGCGCCGCGCTCGACGAAATCGGCGCGCTCGCGAAGGCGCGCGTCAACGACGCATCGTGGCTGCGCACGGTCTTCAAACAGGAAAAATCGCTGAACGAAACGGTGCGTCAGCAATGTTTGCGCTGGCGTGAATGAAAAAGACTATTTCCGCCGCCGGTATCTGCGGCAGAAAGTCCGACCGGCTTTCGGGCCGGCCGGACAAATGTAGTAGTCTGAATCAATTTCCCCCGGGCGCTTGTGGATAACCGGCGCTTTCCCAGCAAACTCAAGGCTCTGCGCGTCCCGCGCACGATCGTTTCGCTCTCCTGCCGTGCTTGCCTGTTTGTCGATTGAAAGCAGTTGCGTGCGTGCACATGAGAGTCGTTCTTAATGGCACAGGCGGATCGTTTAGTTATCCCGGATTTATCCACAGACTTATTTGGATAACTTAGCTGTGCGATTTTCTGCTCTCGCTTAGAATGTCGGCTTTGCGAACGACGGTGCCGGATAGCACTGCGTTGGCAGGCCGGTTCGTGGCGTATCAGTCATGGTGAACGGGCATCGGTGCGCCGTTCCGGACACTGCATCTCGATGCTCGATGACAGACCCGGACACGGATCTCCCCACAAAGGCCATCGGTTCGAACCGAGGCCGGCAACAGCGAAAAGACTATGAGCGAAGGCGTTTACGGGAACGAGGCAGCGGGTCGTGTGACCCACAGCCTGTTGCGATTGAGTACGGCCATGCGGAGCGAAGCATGGAATTGGGCGGAAGGCGCGGGTCTGACGCCGACGCAGGGCGAAATCCTCGTGCTGCTGCTGCAGCGCAAGGGCCCGATGCGTCTCGGCGAGATCGCCCGGGAAACCCAGTTGACCGCGGCCACCACCAGCGATGCGGTCAGCACGCTCGAAACCAAGGGTCTCGTCGAAAAGCGCCGTGCGCTCGACGACGGCCGCGCACTCGCCGTTCGCCTCAGCGCCCGTGGCCGCACCGCGGCCAAGAAGGCGCTGCAATGGCCCGACTTCCTCTCGAAGGCAGTCGGCGTTCTGGGCGGCGACGAGCAAGGCGCGCTGTACCGCGCGCTGCTGAAGGTGATGCGCGAACTGCAGGTGGCCGGCCAGGCGCCGCAACACCGCATGTGCGTGACCTGCAAGCACTTCGAGCCGGCCAAGGCCGGCCGCAAGGCAAGCTACCGCTGCGCGCTGCTGAATCTGACGATGGCCGACAGCGATCTGCGTCTCGACTGCTCCGTTCATGAAGAAGCGGACGCACTGACGCAGAAGAAGACCTGGAAGATATTCGCGCAGCTGTAACAAGGCGCCGCGCGTGGCGCGCCAGACGGAGCCCGGTTTGATGAATGCAGAAGTCGTAGCGATCCGCCACGTCCACTTCGAGGATCTCGGCAGCTTCGAGCGCGTGCTCGGCGCACGCGGCCGGCGCGTCCGTTATGTCGATGTCGGCACCTCGCGCGTCGAGGTGCTCGACGCTTGCGAGCCGTCGTTGCTCGTCGTGCTCGGCGGCCCGATCAGCGCCTACGACGACGATCTGTATCCCACCACCGCGCCGCTCGTCGAACTGATCCGCCAGCGTATCGATGCCGGGCTGCCGACGCTCGGCATCTGTCTCGGCGCGCAATTGATCGCACGGGCGCTCGGCGCGCGCGTGTATCCGGGCAAGGCGAAGGAAATCGGCTGGACGCCGCTCGCGTTGACGGCGGCCGGCGAGGCGTCGCCGCTGCGGCATCTGTCCGGTGCGCACACCTCGATGCTGCATTGGCACGGCGACACGTTCGATCTGCCGCCCGGCGCGATCCACCTGGCCGCCACGCCCGATTGCGCGCACCAGGCGTTCTCGTGGGGGCAGCATGTCCTCGCGCTGCAATGCCACCCGGAAGTCTCGACCGAAACCTTCGAAGCCTGGCTGATCGGCCATGCCAGCGAAATCGGTTCGGCGCCCGGCGTCGACGCGAAGCAGTTGCGTTCGGCCACGGCGCTGCACGGCCCGGTGCTCGAACCGGCCGCGGCGCGCATGTTCTCGGAATGGCTCGGCTCGGTCGGGCTCTGATCCCCAGCCTGCGGCATCCTCCACGAAACGGCACGCCAGCGCGTGCCGTTTTGCTTTATTTCGCTTGAGCGAGCCGCTGACGGCTTCGCCAGCGGTTCGGCAGGGCAGAGCCCCGGCAAGCCGCCCGGAGCGGCGTCAGCAGCCTTGTGCGCTGCGTGCTAACCTCGTTCGCTTCCGTCCCCCCGTTGCGAGCCAGCCTGCGATGAGCGTCCTGTTTTCTCCCTTCACCTTGCGCGGCATCACGTTGCCGAACCGTATCGTCGTGTCGCCGATGTGCCAGTACTCGGCCGAACGCGGCGAGCCGACGGCCTGGCACACGATTCACCTCGGCAGCCTCGCGCTGTCGGGCGCGTCGATGCTGTGCACCGAAGTGGTGGCCGTCGAGCCGGACGGCCGCATCACGCCGGGCGATCTGGGCTTGTGGGACGACGCCACCGAGGCTGCCTACGAACCGCTGCTGGCCGCGATTCGCCGGCATTCGCCGATCCGCGTGGCGATGCAGATCGGCCACGCGGGCCGCAAGGCATCGAGCCAGGCGCCGTGGGAAGGCGGCCAGTTGATCGAGGTGGCCGACGGCGGCTGGCTGCCGCACGCGCCGTCCGCCGTGCCGCACAAGGATGGCGAGACGCCGCCGCTGGCGCTCGACACCGCGGCGCTGAATCGCGTGCGCCGTGCGTTCGAGGCCACCGCCAAGCGTGCTGCGCGGCTCGGCGTCGACGCGCTCGAAGTGCATGCCGCGCACGGCTATCTGCTGCACCAGTTCCTGTCGCCGCTGGCCAACCGGCGCGACGACGAATACGGCGGCTCGCTCGAAAACCGCATGCGCTTTCCGCTGGAGATCTTCGACATCGTGCGCGCCGCGTTCCCGGCCGACCGGCCCGTGGGCGTGCGCGTGTCGGCCACCGACTGGGTGGAGGGCGGCTGGACGCTCGACGAAACCATCGAATTCGCGAAGGCGCTGAAGGCGCGCGGCTGCGACTGGATCGACGTGTCGTCGGGCGGCGTCTCGCCGCTGCAGAAGATTCCGCTGTCGGCGGGCTACCAGGTGCCGTTCGCGCGCGCCGTGCGTCATGCGGCCGATCTGCCCGTGTTCGCGGTCGGCCTGATCACCGAAGCCGCGCAGGCCGAGAAGATCGTGGCCGACGGCGATGCCGATTTCGTCGCGCTGGCCCGCGCGATGCTCTACGACCCGCGCTGGCCGTGGCACGCGGCCGCCGAACTCGGCGCCAGCGTCACGGCGCCGCCGCAATACTGGCGCTCGCAACCGCGCGAGCAGAAGGCGTTGTTCGGCGACGTGTCGTTCGGCCAGCGCTGACGCCTGCCGCGCGCTCGCACGCGCTGCGAGCCATGAAGCCGGATCGACGCGACAAGCCGCCCGTTGCCGTGTCGATTCGCGCCGATCCATGCCGTTCGCGCATGATCGGTTGAACGAAGCAAGCCCGAACGTGTAGCATGCGGTTGGCCCGTCGCGGGCGCGTCGCTTCGACGTCTCCGCGCGCGCGACGCAGATCGCGCGCCGCATGCGGACGGCGGCCGGCTTGCCGCCGCCTTCGCGTCATCCATCGTCTTCACAAGGATTCATCGATGAGTTCACGCAGGATCGTCGTGCGCCGTTCCGGCGTTCACGGCAAGGGCGTATTCGCGGCCGCGCCGATCAAGACGGGCGAGCGCGTGGTCGAGTACAAGGGCGAGCGGATCTCCTGGAAGGAGGCGCTGCGCCGTCATCCGCACGATCCGAGCGATCCGAATCACACGTTCTACTTCGCGCTCGAGGGCGGCGACGTGATCGACGGCAAGGTCGACGGCAACAGCGCGCGCTGGATCAACCACTCGTGCGCGCCGAACTGCGAAGCCGAGGAAACCGCCGGCCGCGTGCATATCCGCGCGCTGCGCGACCTCGAAGCCGGCGAGGAGCTGTTTTACGACTACGGCCTCGTGATCGACGAGAAGCTGACCAAGGAACTGAAGCGCGAGTACGCGTGCCATTGCGGCGCAAGCACGTGCCGCGGCACGCTGCTGGCCGTCAACGACGAATCGGACAAGAAGAAAAAGAAGAAATCGAAGAAGGCCAAGGCCGAGAAGGAAGCCAAGGCCGAGCGCAAGGAGAAGGGCAAGAAGAAGTAAGCGCCGGGATCACCGGCGGCAGGCAGCAAAAGACGGCGCGCGAAGCGCCGTCTTGCATTTTGCGGGACGCTTCGCCGATTCGGCGGTTCAGCCGTGCTGCGGATCGGTGGCCGGGGCCGCCACCGGCTTGCTCGCCAGCGGGATCCGCACGATGAAGCGCGAGCCGCCTTCCGGCGCATCGGCGTACAGCACGTCGCCGTCGTGCATCGCGATGATGTCGTAGACGATCGCGAGGCCGAGGCCCGCGCCCGTTTCCACGCCGTTGCCGCTCTGCGCATCGCCGCGGAAGAAGCGCTTGAACAGGTCCGCCTGCTGGCCTTGCGGCACGCCCGAGCCGTTGTCTTCCACCACGATCTCGCCGGCCAGGCGCCCGTTCGGCAGCGTGACCTGCGAGGCGTTCACGGTGATCCGCGCGCCGTCGGGGCGCGCCAGCGGCACGTACTTCAGTGCGTTGTCGAGCAGGTTCGCGATCACCTCGCGCAGCAGCACCGGGTTGCCGCGCACCACGAGCGGTTCCACGTTGGCCAGGTCGAATTCGTCGGGTGGCAGATCGTCGGCGTCCACGTCGTCGCCGTTGGCGTGGATCGATTGGCCATCCCGAGCGGCGGCGCTGTCGTCGCAGGTCTGGAAGCCGAGATCGACGTGCGCGGCCAGCGCGCGCGGCACCCATTCGGCGCCGGTTTCGAACGCCAGCGCGGCCAGATCCACGTCGACAAAGCGGGCCGCCTGTTCGCCCGGCTCGGCGCGCGCCAGCGACAGCAACTGATTCGACAGCCGCACCGCGCGATCGGCCGCGGCGCGCAGCTCGTGCACGGCCGTCAGCGTCTGTTGCGGATCGCGCGCGACGGCGGCCTGTTCGGCGTGCAGCTTCACGGCCGTCAGCGGCGTGCGCAACTGGTGCGCGGCGTCGGCGATGAACTTGCGCTGCGCGTCGAGCGCGGTTTTCAGGCGGCCGAGCAGCGCGTTCATGGCGCTCGTCAGCGGCCGGATTTCGAGCGGCACCTCGGTTTCGTCGACCGGTTCGAGCGACGTGTGCGTCTGCCGGTTCAGCGAATCGGCCAGATGCGTGAGCGGCCCGAGCTGCTGGTTCACGACGCGCCAGACGATCCCCCAGCCGGCCAGCAGCAGCAACAACAGCGGCATCATGATCGCCACCAGGAACTCGGCGGCGATCTGATAGCGGTGCCGCACCGGCTGCGCGACCTCGACGATCATCGGATTGCCGTTGTCGGTCTGCTCGACGCGCACCTGGGCCACGCGCACGGCCTGGCCCTCGTAATCGGCCTCGAACACGTAGGCGTAGTGCATCCGGCGCACGCTGGTGCCCTGCAGCGGCAGGCGCGAATCGCCGGCCAGTTCGTGCTCGCCGTCGCTGATGCGGTAGATCAGCTGCTCGGCCGGATCGGAGAACATCGCCTGCGCGAGCGGCGGCACCGTGAACGGCGCGTCCGGCCCGGCGATCTGGATCTGCTTGGAGATGGCGGTGGCGAGATCGGCCAGCGAGCGGTCGATCACGTGCTGCGTGTATTGCCAGGCGAGCCAGTAGGCGATCAGGCCGCTCATCAGCGCCAGCATCGACAGCGGGGCGGCAAGGCGGCGCAGCAGCGAGCGGCGCAGGCTGGAAGCGGCCGGGTCAGTGGACATCGCGTCGGTCAACCGTCAAAAGGAAGCGCCCGGCGAGCGGGCCGGGCGCGGTGTTCGCAAGCGTGCCGGCGGGAACGCGGCGGGCATGCCGCCTGCGCGCCCGGAGGCGGGGCGGGCGTCAGACGCTCGCCGGCTGGCGGATTTCCTGCAGCAGGTAGCCGAAGCCGCGCACCGTGACGATTTCCACGCGGCACTGTTCGAGCTTCTTGCGCACGCGGTGCACGTAGACTTCAATCGCGGTGTCGCCGAGATCGCCGCCGAAGTGCGTCAGGTGATCCTGCAACTGGGCCTTGCTGACCACGCGGCCGTGGCGCAGCAGCAGCATTTCGAGCACGGCGAATTCGCGCGGCGACAGTTCGAGCGGCTTGTCGTCGTTGAAGATGCGGCGATCGACGCCCGACAGGCGCACGCCGCCGAGCGAGACTTCCGGACGCGGCATGTCGCTGTGCGGGCCGCTGCGGCGCATCACGGCGCGGATGCGCGCCTCGAGTTCGGCCGGCTCGAACGGCTTGAGCATGTAGTCGTCGGCGCCCGAATTCAGGCCCTGCACGCGGTCGTTCAGTTCGTCGCGGGCGGTCAGCACGATCACCGGCGTGTGGCGATTGGTCTGACGGAAGCGCGAGAGCAGCGTCATGCCGTCGATGCCGGGCAGGCCCAGGTCGAGGATCACCAGCTCATGGCGATTCTGCGCGAGCGCCTGCTCGGCGAAAATGCCGTCGTGAACCATGTCGACCGTGAAGCCGGATTGTTCGAGGCTGCTCTGGATGCCGCGTGCGATGGGGCGGTCGTCTTCGATGAGGAGGAGTCGCATGGGATTCGCTCAAGTACAATGGGTTGGCTGGGACAGCACGACGCCGTTTCCAACAGCATGTCGCGTGGCCGACGACAGCAAGGCGGCTAGCGAACGAAATTCCAACTATGTCCGACATCTCGATCTACGAACTCGAAGCCGCGATCAATTTCTGGCGCGCCCGTTCGCCGTCCAGCGGCGACGAACTCAGATTGTGCGAAGAAGCGAGCGCGCTTTCCAAGCCGTATGCGTTGCTGATTGTACAGCGGCAAAGCGCACTGAAACTGGAAGGTTTGGACCCCATCGCACGTCGTGCCTGGGAGTCTTACACGCGCCTCACGAGCGGCCTGGAAAACTGACAGCCGGCGCGGCTTCGCGCAATCTTTCTGAATCAAGCAACGCGCGTCCACGCTTCGGCGTTGACGCGCGTTCCGTTTTTGCACGCTGCGATCCGGCGGTTCGTATGACGGATGCGGAACGTCGGAACCCTATCAGTATGACGCTCGCGCGGTGCGCCTTGCAGCTTGTCTTGAGGATGTCAGGTGTCTGTCGGCCAGGTGTCGGGTTCGGCGCGAACGTTCGGGCTCCCGATCAACCGAGCTGGGCGCCGCTGCCGGCCTGATCGATGAAGCGGGCGAGCGCGATGTCGCGTTCGGTCAGGCCGTCGGCATCGTGCGTGGACAGTGTGATGTCGACCCGGTTGTAGACGTTGAACCACTCGGGGTGGTGATTCATTTCCTGCGCCTTGATCGCGACGCGCGTCATGAAGCCGAACGCCGCGTTGAAATCGGCGAAGCGCAGGCTGCGCTGGATCGCGTCGCGGCCCGGAACGGCCGACCAGTGGGGCAGCGTGGCGAGTTGCGTCTTGCGTTCGTCCGATGTGAGCTTGTGAATCATTCGATGGCCTCGCTTGCGGATGGGGCGCGCCCGCAGCAGGCGGCGCGCCGATCCGGACATTCTTCCATATTTGCGCGATGCGGGATTTGATCGCGCGTCAGGCCGCGACGCGATCGCTTGCGTCGGCGTCCTCGGCCCAGCCTTCGCCGGTGCCGCGATGGAACACGCGGTCGCCCTCGAGCACCGCGCCGGCCGGGTGCTCGCCGAGCTCGGCCAGGCGGCGCGCCAGCGCGCGCGCATCGACCTTGGCCAGCGCGAACAACTGCGCGAAATCGTCGATCACGAAGTAGGTCTTCTGGAACGTGTCGATGCGGTAGGCGGTGCGCATCACGCGATCGAGATCGAAGCCGATCCGGTTCGGCGCCGCGCTTTCGAGGCTGTAGACCGATTCGCCGCGGCTCGACACGATGCCGGCGCCGTAGATCCGCAGCGTATCCGGGTCGTCCTGGCTGCGGATCAGCCCGAATTCCACGGTGTACCAGTAGAGCCGGCCGAGCAGCGCGAGCGCCTCCGGATCGTCGATCACGGCCAGCGCGGCCTGGCCGTACGCGTGCATGTAGTCGGCGAACACCGGATCGATCAGCAGCGGCACGTGGCCGAACAGATCGTGGAAGCAATCCGGTTCCTCGAGGTAATCGAGCTGATCGGGGCGGCGCATCCACCAGGTCACGGGAAACCGGCGGTTCGCCAGATGCGTGAAGAACACGTCGCTCGGCACGAGGCCCGGCACCGCGACGATTTCCCAGCCGGTGGCCGGCTTCAGTTGACGGTTCACGTCCGCGAACGACGGCACGCGATCGGCCGGCAGCGTCAGGCGCTTCATGCCGGCCACGAACGCGTCGGCCGCGCGGCCTTCGAGCAGCGCCGTCTGGCGCGCATAGAGTTCCGCCCACACCGCGTGATCCACCCGGCCGTAGCGGTCGAGCGGCTGATCGATCGTGAAATCGGCGCGGGTTTCGAGACCCGCGTCGAACTGCTCCTGCAGCTTCGCGGTGACGACGGTGGACATGACTGGCTCTCTGTTCGATCGGTGACGATGAATGCCAGTGTAGAGCGGACAACGCGCGGGAAGGGCGCAATCTCGACGTGGAATTGCCGATTAATGCGATAATCGCGCATCAAAATCACAATTCACGCGGAGAATTTTCATGTTGGAACTCGATCACTTCGATCTGGCGCTGCTCGACGTGCTGCAGCGCTTCGGCCGCGCCACGCACCAGCAGCTCGGCGAGCAGGTGCCGCTGTCGCCGTCGCAGATCGGCCGCCGCCTGCAGCGGCTCGAATCGGCCGGCGTGATCGACGGCTATCGCGTGGTGCTGCGCCCCGAGCGGCTCGGGCTTGGCGTGACCGCGTTCACGAGCCTGAAGCTCAAGCATCACGGCGATTCGATCATCGAGCAGTTCCAGCAGCAGATCGACGTGCTGGCCGAGGTGCTCGAATGCCACGCGGTGGTGGGCGATGCCGATTATCTGCTGCGGATCGTGGCGCCGGACCTGAACGCGCTGTCGTCGTTCGTGATGAAGAAGCTGATGCGCGTGCCGGGCGTGGACAGCGTGCGCTCGAACATCGTGCTGACCACCTTCAAGCGCAACGGGCCGCTGCCGCTGTCGCATCTGGAGCCGGGCGCGGCGCCCGCCTGAGCGGGGCGCGCCGGATCGCGACGCCGGGCGGAGCGCGCCCGCCCGGCTGTTGCTGACGCTTGGTTGCCGGGTTCAGGCCGCTTCCGCCGCCGGCGCGGCCAGCAGGTCCACATAGGCCACCGCCACCAGCGCCTCGGCCGGCACGCCGAGCTTGGCGAACAGCTCGTGCGCCTCGGCCTCGCCGCCGGCTTCCTCGTCGTCCTCGGCCAGCAGCACTTCCAGCTCGATGAAATCGCCGAGCCCGTCGACGCGATCCAGATGGATGCGCGTGCGGCCGACCAGATAGACGTGACGCTCCTTGCTGACGATGCCGCGCGTGGTCAGCGCGGTGGCCAGCAGCGCGTGCATCGCTTCGGGGTTCGTGACCGGGCTGCGCGTGTAGTACGACACCTTCGGGCCGTCGCGGTCGTCGCGCTGGTAGAAGATCAGCTCGGGCGGGGTGTTGTCGTCGAAGCGGCGCAGCTTGAGCCGGCCGCGCGGCACGTCGTAGAAGAAATCCTGTTGACGGTAGAACAGCGGAGCTTCGGTGGCGAGCGATGCCGCCTTGTCGCGCAGGGCGTCAAAGTCGCTGACGCGGGCCTTGATCTCGATATTGCGTGCCATGCAGTTCTCCTCGTTCTGGGCGATCGAATCGCTTGGGTTGGGAGGAAGAATCTAGCAAAAAGTCGGAGTCCGTGGCGTGACGCTGGCCGAAAGGCCAGGAAAACGGTTACCGCGAAAGGTGAGGAAAAATCCGGAAGGTGAGGATTTTTCATTCATTGTGCTCACCGTTTAAAGGTGAGGAAATTCCCGGAATTTCGAATACACCGCCTTGCCTGGCGGGGCTTTGGCGCTATCCGGCCCATTGTTGCTCGACGAGCCGCAGCGCCGCGGCGATCACCGGTTCCTCGCGCCGGTCGGCGCGCGTCATGAACGTCAGCTCGGTCGGCACGCTGACCGGCTCGACGATCACCAGCGCGTGCGCGTGCGCCTCGCGCAGCGCGATCGAATCGCGCACCAGCGACAAGCCCACGCCCGATTTCACGAGATCCAGCATCGACGGTTCCTGATCGACCTCGGCCACCTTCACCGGTTGCACGCCGGCCTCGGCGAAGCGGCGCGACAGCAGGCGGTGATGGGCCGACGAGGGCGGCGTCCAGATCCACGGCAGCGCGGCCAGCGCGCGCCAGTCGCGGGCGCGCTGCACGCGCTCCTTCCAGCCGGCCGGCGCCATCACGCGGTACTGGTAGCGCGTCAGCGTGAGCGTGTGGAACAGCACGCCGTCGAGCGGATCGTCGTCGTCGGGGCGGCCGATCGAATAGCCGACGTCGAGCTCGCGCGCCCGCACGGCCTCGCGCACCCAGCCCGACATGCCGTGGCGCAGCTCGGTTTCGATCTGCGGATAGGTTTCGACGAGCTGCCGCAGAAAGCCGCCCAGACGCAGGAATTCGGGATCGAGCACGGTGCCGATCCGCAGCCGGCCGCGCACTTCCTGACGCAGCGCGCTGGCCGCGCGTTGCACGTCGCTGGCGGCCGACAGCGCGCGCTCCGCGTGCGGCAGCAGCGCCTGGCCGTCGCGCGTCAGCACGAGCCCGCGCGAGGTGCGCGTGAACAGCACCACGCCGAGCGTCTGCTGCAGATGCTTGATCTGCAGGCTGACGGCGGGCTGCGTCAGGCACAGGCGTGCGGCCGCGCGCGTCAGGTTGCCTTCGCGCGCCACCGTGGCGAACGCACGGAGCAGGATCAGATCCATCGAGCGATATTAGCGATGCTTATAAAGCTGTTCAGCATAACTCATTGGATTCGGATCGCGGGGCGCGGGTACGCTTCGATGCATTCGCTGCCGGCAAGCTGCCCGCGCAGCGCCAAAAACGAAAGGAGACAGATCGTGACATCCCCCCGCACGCTCGAAGGCGAATTCGATTACGTGATCGTCGGCGCGGGCACGGCAGGCTGCGTGCTGGCGAACCGCCTCAGCGAGGATCCCGACGTGTCGGTGCTGCTGCTCGAAGCGGGCGGCAAGGACGATTACCACTGGATCCATATCCCGGTCGGCTATCTCTACTGCATCGGCAATCCGCGCACCGACTGGCTCTATAAAACGCAACCGGAAGCCGGCCTCAACGGCCGCGCGCTGTCGTATCCGCGCGGGCGGGTGCTGGGCGGCTCGTCGTCGATCAACGGCATGATCTACATGCGCGGCCAGCGCGAGGATTACGACGATTGGGCGCGCCTGACGGGCGACGCGGGCTGGGCCTGGGATTCCGTGCTGCCGGTGTTCCGGCGCAGCGAGGATCACCACGGCGGCGCGAGCGACATGCACGGCGCGGGCGGCTTGTGGCGCGTCGAGAAGCAGCGGCTGCGCTGGGAGATCCTCGAGGCGTTCTCGCAGGCCGCGCAGCAAACCGGCGTGCCGGCCACCGACGATTTCAACCGCGGCGACAACACCGGCGTCGGCTATTTCGAGGTGAACCAGAAACGCGGCGTGCGCTGGAATGCGTCGAAGGCGTTCCTGCGGCCCGCGCTGTCGCGCTCGAACCTCACGATCATCACCGGCGCGCAGGCCGAGCGGCTCGTGTTCGAGGGCGCGCGGTGCCGCGGCGTCGAATATCGCGGCGGCGGCCAGGCGTTCGTCGCGAACGCGCGCGCCGAGGTGATCGTCGCGTCGGGCGCGGTCAATTCGCCGGCGCTGCTGGAGCTGTCCGGCATCGGCGACGCGCAGCGCCTGCGCGCGCTCGGCATCGCGGTGCAGCGCGACCTGCCCGGCGTCGGCGAGAATCTTCAGGATCACTTGCAATTGCGCAGCGCGTTTCGCGTGTCGGGCGTGCGCACGCTGAATACCTTGTCGGCGCACTGGTGGGGCAAGCTCGCGATCGGCGCGGAATACCTGCTGCGGCAAAGCGGGCCGATGGCGATGGCGCCGTCGCAGCTCGGCGTGTTCACGCGCTCCGATCCGTCGATGGCGCGCGCCGATCTCGAATATCACGTGCAGCCGCTGTCGCTCGAGCGTTTCGGCGAGCCGCTGCACCGCTACGACGCGTTCACCGCGTCGGTCTGCAACCTGCGGCCGACCTCGCGCGGCAGCATCCACATCGCGTCGCCCGACGCGTTCGCGGCGCCCGCCATCGCACCGAACTACCTGTCGACCGACGAGGACCGGCGCGTGGCCGCCAACGCGCTGCGCCTCACGCGTCGCATCGCGGCCGCGCCCGCGCTCGCGCGCTACCGGCCCGAGGAAGTGCTGCCGGGCACGCGCTATCAAACCGAGGCCGAACTGGCCGAGGCGGCCGGCGCGGTGGGCACGACGATCTTCCATCCGGTCGGCACCTGCCGGATGGGCCGCGCCGACGATCCGCAGGCCGTGGTCGACAGCCGCCTGCGCGTGCGCGGCGTGGCGGGGTTGCGGATCGTCGATGCATCGGTGATGCCGCTGATCACGTCGGGCAACACCAATTCGCCGACGCTGATGATCGCCGAGCGCGCGAGCGACATGATCCGCGCGGACCGGCGCGCGGGCGGGGCGGTCGAGACCGTGATCGCGCCGGTGCCGCCGACGGTGACCGCCGCCACTGCCATCTGATCGACGCTGTCGCGACTGCCGACTGCCGACTGCCGACTGCCGACTGCCGACTGCCGACTGCCGACTGCCGACTGCCGACTGCCGACCGCCGACCGCCGACCGCCGACCGCCGACCGCCGACCGCCGACCGCCGACCACGCTCGCGATAGCGCACCACAATCCGTCCCGCAATCGAGGTTTCCGGCAATGCCGCGGCGCGCCATCGCAACCGGCGCGCCCGCGCGCAATGCGATCTCTTAGTGCAAATCCCGATGAATGCACTGCACCAACGGCGCGACAATGCTGCGCAGCAGGCATGCGTGCCGACGCACGCGCGTCGCTGCCGGATGCCCGCGCCTGGCTCGGGGGCAGGTCGCATCGGCACGCGGCGGCGCAGTGGCTCGCGCGAGATTTTTGCGGTGTTTCGCGTCATATCGGACGGAAGCGGACATGATTCTCGGCGACACGATTCTCGAGACGCGCGGGCTGACCAAGGAATTCCGCGGCTTCACCGCGGTGGGCGGCGTCAACCTGCGCGTGCGGCGCGGCTCGATCCATGCGCTGATCGGCCCGAACGGCGCGGGCAAGACCACCTGCTTCAATCTCCTCACCAAGTTCCTCAAGCCCACGTCAGGGCAGATCGTCTATAACGGCCTCGACATCACGCGTGAGCGGCCCTCGCAGATCGCGCGGCGCGGCATCATTCGCTCGTTCCAGATCTCGGCGGTGTTCCCGCATCTGACGGCGTTGCAGAACGTGCGCGTCGGCCTGCAGCGCACGCTCGGCAGCGAGTTCCATTTCTGGCGCAGCGCGCGTTCGCTGCGCCGCCTCGACGACCGTGCGATGGATCTGCTGACCCAGGTCGGCCTGACCGATTTCGCGCATGTGCGCACCGTCGAGCTGGCGTACGGCCGCAAGCGCGCGCTCGAGATCGCCACCACGCTCGCGATGGAGCCCGAACTGATGCTGCTCGACGAGCCGACCCAGGGCATGGGCCACGAGGACGTCGATCGCGTCACGGCGCTGATCAAGAAAGTCTCGGCCGGGCGCACGATCCTGATGGTCGAGCACAACATGAACGTGATCGCCGGCATCTCCGACACCATCACCGTCCTGCAACGCGGCGAGGTGCTGGCCGAAGGTACGTACGCCGAAGTATCGAAGAATCCGCTGGTGATCGAGGCCTACATGGGCAGCGCCGACGCCGGGCTGACGGGAGCGCACGGATGAGCGCGGGCGAACGGCGGGAACCGGCGCTGGCCGGCTCGATGCACGGCGCGGCCGCGGCGTTCGACGCGTCGCTGAAGGTGGCCGACGCGCAGGCCGCGCCGGCGCTGGCGATCCACGATCTCGAAGCCTGGTACGGCGAATCGCACATCCTGCACGGCGTGGAGATGACGGTCGGGCGCGGCGAGGTGGTCACGCTGCTGGGCCGCAACGGCGCGGGCCGCACCACCACGCTGCGCGCCATCATGGGCCTGACGGGCCGGCGGCGCGGCTCGATCCGGATCGCGGGCCGCGAAACCATCGCGCTGCCCACGCACCGCATCGCGCACGGCGGCGTGGGCTATTGCCCGGAAGAGCGCGGCATTTTCTCGAGCCTGTCGTGCGAGGAGAACCTGCTGCTGCCGCCGGCGGTCGGGCCGCGCGAGAACGCGATGTCGCTCGACGAAATCTACGCATTGTTTCCGAACCTGGCGACGCGCCGGCACAGCCAGGGTACGCGGCTGTCGGGCGGCGAGCAGCAGATGCTGGCGGTGGCGCGCATCCTGCGCACCGGCGCGAACCTGCTGCTGCTCGACGAGATTTCCGAGGGCCTCGCGCCCGTGATCGTGCAGACGCTCGCGCGCATGATCGTCGCGCTGAAGGCGCGCGGCTACACGATCGTGATGGTCGAACAGAACTTCCGCTTTGCCGCGCCGCTCGCCGACCGCTTCTACGTGATGGAGCACGGCCGCATCGTCGAGCATGTCGAGGCGGCGCAACTCGACGACAAGATGCCCGCGCTGCACGCGCTGCTCGGCGTCTGACGTGCCGGGCGCGCCGCGGCCGCCACGCGCGGCGGCGGCGCGCTCCATAACCACAAGTGCATCACACCAGGAGACGTCAATGAAACTGAGCACCCTCGCGCGCGCCTGTCTCGTCACCGCGTTCGCCGCCGCGGCCGCCTCCGGCCCGGCGCACGCGGCCGATGCCGTGAAGATCGGCTTCATCACCGATTTGTCCGGGCTGTACGCCGATATCGACGGGCAGGGCGGGCTCGAAGCGATCCGCATGGCGATCGCGGATTTCGGCGGCAAGGTGAACGGCAAGCCGATCGAGCTGGTGTATGCGGATCACCAGAACAAGGCCGACATCGCTGCCTCGAAGGCGCGCGAGTGGATGGATCGTGACGGCCTGGACCTGCTGGTGGGCGGCACGAATTCGGCCACGGCGCTGTCGATGAATTCGGTCGCGGCCGAGAAGAAGCGCGTGTACATCAACATCGGCGCCGGCGCCGACACGCTGACCAACGAACAGTGCACGCCGTACACGGTGCACTACGCCTACGACACGATGGCGCTGGCCAAGGGCACCGGCTCGGCCGTCACGAAGCAGGGCGGCAAGACCTGGTTCTTCCTGACCGCCGATTACGCGTTCGGCAAGGCGCTCGAGAAAAACACCTCGGACGTGGTCAAGGCCAACGGCGGGCAGGTGCTCGGCGCGGTGCGCCATCCGCTCTCGGCGTCGGATTTCTCGTCGTTCCTGTTGCAGGCGCAGGCCTCGAAGGCGCAGATCCTCGGCCTGGCCAACGCGGGCGGCGACACCGTCAACGCGATCAAGGCCGCCAAGGAGTTCGGCATCACCAAGAGCATGAAGATCGCCGCGCTGCTGGTGTTCATCGACGACATCCATAGCCTCGGCCTCGACACCACGCAGGGCCTGGTGCTGACCGACAGCTGGTACTGGAACCGCGACGACGCCTCGCGCAAGTGGGCGCAGCGCTATTTCGCGAAGACCAAGAAGATGCCGTCGAGCCTGCAGGCCGCCGATTATTCGTCGGTGACGACCTATCTGAAGGCCGTGCAGGCGGTGGGCTCGACCGACGCCGACAAGGTCATGGCGCAACTGAAGAAAACCAAGATCGACGACTTCTACGCGAAGGGCTACGTGCGCCAGGACGGCAGCATGATCCACGACATGTACCTGATGGAAGTGAAGAAGCCGTCGGAATCGAAGGAACCTTGGGACTACTACAAGATCCTCGCGACGATCCCGGGCGATCAGGCCTACGGCACCAAGCAGGAATCGCGCTGCGCGTTGTGGAAGTGAGCCGGCTCGTTCGCAGCGTCCGGTGATGCGCGTGCGCCGCCGGCCACCACGGTGAGCCGGCGGCGCATGTGTCGCGCACCCTTAACAGACGGCAGATTCGATGAACATCTTTGGCATTCCGTTGTCGGCGATGCTGAGCCAGTTGCTGCTCGGCCTCGTCAACGGCTCGTTCTACGCGATCCTGAGCCTTGGGCTCGCGGTGATCTTCGGGCTGCTCAACGTGATCAATTTCGCGCACGGCGCGCTGTTCATGCTGGGCGCGATGCTCGCGTGGATGGGGCTCAACTATTTCGGCCTGCCGTACTGGGCGATGCTGGCGATCGCGCCGCTGATCGTCGGCTTGTTCGGGATCCTGATCGAAAAGACCATGCTGCGCTGGCTCTACCGGCTCGATCACCTGTACGGCCTGCTGCTGACGTTCGGCCTGACGCTGGTGATCGAGGGCGTGTTCCGCTCGATCTACGGCGCGTCGGGCCAGCCCTACGACGTGCCCGCGTTGCTGACCGGCGCGACCGATCTCGGCTTCATGTACCTGCCGAACTACCGCGCCTGGGTGGTGGTGGCGTCGCTGACGGTGTGCCTCGTCACCTGGTTCGTGATCGAGAAGACGCGCCTGGGCGCCTACCTGCGCGCCGGCACCGAGAACCCGAAGCTGGTCGAGGCGTTCGGGGTGAACGTGCCGCGCATGATCACGCTCACCTATGGCTTCGGCGTGGCGCTGGCCGCGTTCGCGGGCGTGCTCGCCGCGCCCGTGATTCAGGTGTCGCCATTGATGGGGCAGCCGATGATCATCACCGTGTTCGCCGTGGTGGTGATCGGCGGGATGGGCTCGATCCTCGGTTCGATCGTGACGGGCCTGCTGCTCGGCGTGATCGAGGGCTTCACGCGCGTGTTCTATCCCGAGGCATCGGCCACCGTGGTGTTCGTGATCATGGCGCTGGTGCTGCTGGTCCGCCCGGCGGGCCTGTTCGGCAAGGAAAGATGATGCAGAGAAAAGTGCTTTATGGCCTGCTGCTGGCCGGCCTCGCGTGCGCGCCGTTCGTCGGCGTCTATCCGCTGTTCGTCATGAAGGTGATGTGCTTCGCGCTGTTCGCGGCCGCCTTCAACCTGCTGATCGGCTATACCGGGCTGCTGTCGTTCGGCCATGCGATGTTCCTTGCCACGGCCGGCTACCTGACCGGCTACACGATCCAGACGCTCGGCTTCACGCCCGAGCTGGGCGTGGCGGCCGGCACCGCGGCGGCCACGCTGGTGGGGCTGGTGGTGGGCCTGTTCGCGATCCGTCGGCAGGGCATCTATTTCGCGATGATCACGCTGGCGTTCGCGCAGATGATCTACTTCGTCTACCTGCAGGCGCCGTTCACGCACGGCGAGGACGGCCTGCAGGGCGTCGCGCGCGGCCGGCTGTTCGGCCTGCTCGATCTGTCGCAGGACCTGACGCTCTACTACGTGGTGCTGGTGGTGGTGGCGCTCGCGGCGATGGGCATCGTGCGGATCGTCCATTCGCCGTTCGGCCAGGTGCTGGTGGCGATCAAGGAGAACGAGCCGCGCGCGATCTCGCTCGGCTACGACACCGATCGCTTCAAGCTGCTGGCGTTCGTGCTGTCGGCAGCGCTGGCCGGGCTGGCCGGCGCGCTGAAGGTGGTGGTGCTCGGCTTCGAGACGCTCGGCGACGCCTACTGGACGATGTCCGGCCTCGTGATCCTGATGACGCTGGTGGGTGGCATGGGCACGCTGTTCGGCCCGTTGCTGGGCGCGGCGCTGATCGTCGCGCTGGAGGAGCGGCTCGGCGATATCGGCAGTGGGCTCGCGTCGGTCACGGGCGTCGACTGGTTCCGCTCGCTCGGCGAATCGACCTCGATCGTCACCGGCCTGATCTTCATTGCCTGCGTGCTGGCGTTCCGGCGCGGCATCGTGGGCGAGATCGTGGCGCGCGTGAAGCCGCTCGGCACGTCGTGATGCGCAGCGTCAAAGCGCTGGCCGGCGCAGGGTGTACGCAGCGTGAAACGGCCGCGAACGCCCGTCAAATGGACGCCTCGTTGCCGGGAATTGTGCCCAATTTCCGTGCGGCGATGCACCATAGGGGTAAATGCTAGGTTGCTCGTAATTCCACGCTTGTTTAATCTTCGTTCCAGTTCTGATGCACCGCGAACACAGATTTTGCAGGTGGAGAACGAGGAGACAATCGAGGCACAAAGTGCCCGGCCCCAAAGCGCTGTTGGACGGAATCCAACAGCGCTTTTTCATTTGGCGCGGCGGTTCGCGCATCCGGTTTTTCCGCATCCCTTCCTGTTTCGTTTTCCCTGAATTTCCATCGTTCTCCGGTTTCGGTGTCTTGCCGTTTACCCGGTTTGTCGCGCGCTCGTGGCGCCCGCTACACTCGCTTTCGCCAAGCATTCGGCGCGGTGACGCCGCGCGATTCGCGGGCGCGCTCATGGGCCGATCAGGGCTCGTTCCGCGCCGGGTGGGCAGGGTGCTCGGGATCAATCGCCGGAGCGGTTGCGTGTGTTTGCCGGGCCGCGGGTGGCGCGTCCAAGGCCCTGACCTTGGATGCGCACGGCGAGGGGCGTGGCGGGCCTTTTAAGCAGCCTGTCGGCGGAAGTAGCCGCTGCCGTTGCAAGGGCGGCGGACGTTTCCCAGCACCGGCCGGCGCCGCGGCCGCGGCGATCGGTCAATCGCTCGAACAGGACGCGTGCTTCGAGGCGCGCCTTTTTATTGCATGCGCAACGGGCGATCGGCCGGCCGGTGGCCGCCACGACGATATCGACGACAACGAACAACGTGGGGAGACAGGGCATGACGATCAAGCGATGGACGCGAGCGATGCTGGCGGCGAGCCTGGCCTGCGGCGTGACGGCCGCGGCGGCGCAGGTGAAGGTGGGCGTGTCGGTGTCGGCCACGGGGCCGGGCGCGTCGCTCGGCATCCCCGAGAAGAATACGGTTTCGCTGCTGCCGAAAACGATCGGCGGCCAAACCATCAGCTACATCGTGCTCGACGACGCATCGGATTCGAGCCGCGCCGTGCAGAACACCCGCAAGCTGATCGACGAGGATCGTGTCGACGCGGTCGTCGGCTCGACGATCACGCCGAACTCGCTGGCCATGATCGACGTGGCCGCGCAGGGCCGCACGCCGATGATCTCGCTGGCCGCCAGTGCGCAGATCATTTCCCCGATGGATGCCAAGCGCGCGTGGGTGTTCAAGACGCCGCAGAACGACCGGCTGATGGCCGACGCGATCGCGAGCTACATGGCCAAGCACGGCGTGAAGACGGTCGGCTTCATCGGTTTCGCCGATGCGTACGGCGACGGCTGGTCGAACGTGTTCACGGCGGCCGCCGCCGCGAACGGCATCCGGATCGTCGCCAACGAGCGCTACAACCGCCCGGACACATCCGTGACGGGGCAGGTGCTCAAGCTGCTCGCCACGCGGCCCGACGCGGTGCTGATCGCCGGGGCCGGCACGCCGGCCGCGTTGCCGGCCAGGACGCTCAAGGAGCGCGGCTACGCGGGCAAGGTCTATCAAACGCACGGCGTGGCCAACAACGATTTCCTGCGCGTCTGCGGCAAGGATTGCGACGGCGAATTGCTGCCGGCCGGCCCGGTGCTGGTGGCCGACCAGTTGCCCGATTCCAACCCCGTGAAGACGCCCGCGCTGGCCTACAAGGCGGCCTATGAGACGGCGTATGGCGCAGGCTCGCTGTCGACCTTCGGCGGCCATATGTGGGACGCCGGGCTGATGTTGCAGCGGGCGATTCCCGAAGCGCTGAAGGCCGGCAAGCCGGGCACGCCCGCATTCCGCGAAGCGTTGCGCACGGCGCTCGAAAACCTCCGCAACCTGCCGGCGTCGCACGGCGTGTTCAACACGTCGCCGTCCGATCACAACGGCTTCGATGCCCGCGCCCGCGTGATGGTGCAGATCGTCGACGGCAGGTGGAAGCTGCAGGCCGATTGATTGGCCGCCGGCCGCGATGTTTCATGTGAAACATCGCGGCGCTTGCCTTGCCTGGCGGGCGCCGCCCGCGTTTGCCTCCGCTTTCGTGGCCGCTTCTGCCACCGCTTTTGCCGCCGCTTCTGCCACCGTTTCGATCTCCGCTTCCCGACCCAACCGGATTCGATCGCATGGATCTTTCGATTGCGCTGATTCTCGCGCAGGACGGCATCACGACCGGTGCGATCTATGCGCTGCTCGCGCTGGCGCTGGTTCTGGTGTTTTCCGTGACGCGCGTGATCTTCATCCCGCAAGGCGAGTTCGTGGCCTATGGCGCGCTGACGCTGGCGGCGTTGCAGGCGCAGAAGGTGCCCGCGACCTGCTGGCTGCTCGTCGTGCTCGGCATCGCCAGCTTCGTGCTCGACGTGGCGGCGTTGCTCCGGCATCGCGAACACCGCCACGCGCTTGGCCGCACGTTGACGACGCTGGCCGGCCGCTGCGTGCTGATGCCTGTCGCGGTGTTCGCCGTGGCGCATGCGACGGCGAACACCGCGTTGCCGATGCTGGCCCAGATCGCGTTGACGCTGGCGATCGTCGTGCCGATGGGGCCGTTCGTCTACCGGCTCGCTTATCAGCCGATCGCCGAGGCCAGCACGCTCGTGCTGCTGATCGTGTCGGTGGCCGTGCACTTCGCGATGGTCGGGCTGGGCCTCGTGATGTTCGGCGCGGAAGGCTCGCGCACGGCGGCGTTCTCCGATGCACAGATCGCGCTCGGCGCGCAGACGATCTCGATGCAGAGCGTGGTGGTGATCGTCACGGCGCTGGCGATGATCGCCGCGCTGGCGTTGTACTTCGGCCGGACGATCGCGGGCAAGGCGCTGCGTGCGACCTCGGTGAATCGGCTCGGCGCGCAGTTGGTCGGGATCGGCACGACGCAGGCGGGGCGGCTCGCGTTCACGCTGTCGTCGGCGCTTGGCGTGCTGTCCGGCATTCTGGTCGGGCCGCTGACGACGATCTATTACGACTCGGGTTTCCTGATCGGGCTGAAGGGGTTCGTCGGCGCGATCATCGGCGGGCTGGTCGGTTACCCGCTTGCTGCGGCCGGCGCCGTGCTGGTGGGCCTGCTCGAATCGTATGCGTCGTTCTGGGCCAGCGCGTACAAGGAGGTGATCGTGTTCACGCTGATCATCCCGGTGCTGCTCTGGCGCAGCCTCGCGTCGCCGCAGAACGACGACGAGGAGGGCTGACGCGATGAAGATGCGGCTTCGCCATCGCCTGTTCGCGGCGTTCGCGGTCGTGCTGTTCGCGTTGCCGGTGCTGCCCGGCGCGCTGCGGATTCCCGAGTTCTGGATCACGCTGCTGAACACGATTGGCCTCGATGCGATCGTCGCGATCGGCCTGGTGCTGCTGACCGGCATTGGTGGCATGACGAGCTTCGGACAAGCCGCGTTCGTCGGCATCGGTGCGTACGCCACGGCCTATCTGAGCACCGCCTGCGGCCTCTCGCCGTGGCTCGGTCTGGTGGCCGGCGTGGTGCTGACCGCGCTCGTCGCGCTGGTGCTCGGCGCCGTGACGATGCGGCTGTCCGGGCATTTCCTGCCGCTCGGCACGATCGCCTGGGGCCTTGCGCTGTTTTATCTGTTCGGCAATCTGGCGTGGCTCGGCAAGTACGACGGCATCAACGGCATCCCGGCGCTGCACGTGCCGGGCTTCACGTTCGACACCGGCCGCAGCTTCTATTACCTGATCTGGCTCGTGGTGCTGGCGGCCATCGTGTCGGTGCGCAATCTGCTGGACAGCCGGCCCGGCCGGGCGATCCGCGCGCTGCGCGGCAGCGCCGCGATGGCCGAGGCGATGGGTGTGAACACGGCGTGGCTGCGCGTGACGATCTTCGTCTATGCGGCCGTGCTGGCAGCCGTGTCGGGCTTTCTCTACGCGCACTTGCAGCGATCCGTGAATCCGACCCCGTTCGGGCTCAATCACGGCATCGAGTTCCTGTTCATGGCGGTAGTGGGCGGGGCCGCGCATGTCTGGGGTGCGGTGCTTGGCGCATCCATCCTCACGATCCTGCAGGACTGGCTGCAATCGCTGCTGCCGAAGCTGCTTGGCCAGGACGGCAACTTCGAGATCATCGTGTTCGGCGTGCTGATGGTGGTGCTGTTGCAGACGGCGCGCGACGGCGTCTGGCCGTTTCTCGCACGGCGCTGGATCGGACGCTTTCCGTCGCACGGCCCGCAGGCGAGGGTGCCGGAATCGGCCGAGCCGTTGCCGCGTCGTGCGCGGCCCGTGGCCGGCGAATCGCTGCTGGAAGTGGCGCGGGTGACCAAGACGTTCGGCGGGCTGGTCGCCGTCAACGACATCAGCTTCGAGGTCAAAGCGGGACAGATCGTCGGCCTGATCGGCCCGAACGGCGCGGGTAAATCCACCACGTTCAACCTCGTCACGGGCGTGTCGCGAGCGACGGGCGGCGCCATCCGCTTCCGTGGCGAGCGGATCGATTTGATGGTTTCACGTGAAATCGTTCGGCGCGGGATCGGCCGCACCTTCCAGCATGTGAAGCTGGTGCCTGGTATGACGGTGCTGGAGAACGTCGCGATTGGCGCGCACTTGCGCGGCTCGGCCGGTGTCTGGCGCAGCGTCGCGCGGCTCAATGCGCGTGAGGAAGCACGGTTGCTGGCTGAAGCGGCCACGCAATTGCAGCGCGTGGGCCTGGGCGCACAGATGCATGACGAGGCGGGCAGCCTGGCGCTGGGGCAGCAACGGATCGTCGAAATTGCCCGCGCGCTATGCTGCGATCCGACGTTGCTGCTGCTCGACGAGCCGGCGGCCGGGCTGCGTTATCGGGAAAAGCAGCAATTGGCCGAGCTGCTGCACAGGCTGCGCGACGAGGGCATCAGCGTGTTGCTGGTTGAGCACGACATGGATTTCGTGATGAATCTGGCCGATCGACTCGTCGTCATGGAGTTCGGCGCACGCATCGCGGAGGGGCCGCCGGACGAAGTCAGGCGCGATCCGGCCGTGCTCGAAGCCTATCTCGGCGGGGTGGAATGATGGCGGCGATCCTCGAAGTCGACGGCTTGTCGGTGCGTTACGGCAAGGTCGAGGCGCTGCACGGCGCGTCGATCCGCGTCGCACCGGGGCAGATCGTCAGCGTGATCGGCCCGAACGGGGCAGGGAAGTCGACGCTGTTGAACGCGATCATGGGCGCGTTGCCGGCTACCGGGCGGGCCAGCGGCGCAGTGCGTTATCGCGGTGAAACGGTGGCGGCCTTGCCGGTGGAACAGCGCGTCGTGCGCGGTATGTGCCTGGTGCCGGAAAAGCGCGAGCTGTTCGGATCGATGACGGTCGAAGACAACCTCGTGCTGGGTGCGTACCGCCGCAAGCAGGCAGGCGAGGCGCACTATCTCGACCAGCTCGATCCGGTGTTCGCGCTGTTCCCGCGCTTGAAGGAGCGGCGCAGGCAAGCGGCCGGCACGCTGTCCGGCGGCGAGCGGCAGATGCTCGCGCTGGGCCGCGCGCTGATGGGCAAGCCCGATCTGTTGATGCTCGACGAACCGAGCCTCGGGCTGGCGCCGCTGATCGTGAAAGAGATCTTCCACATCGTCAGTGCGCTGCGTGAAACGGGTGTCGCCATCCTGTTGATCGAGCAGAATGCGCGGGCGGCGCTGCAGATTTCCGACCACGGCTATGTGCTCGAAACTGGCGAATTCGTGCTCGACGGGCCGGCAGCCGAACTGGCGCAGAACCCTCGCGTGATCGACAGCTACCTTGGCTTGACCCGCAAATCCGGCTGATCGGCGGCCGGTCTGTTGGAAAAATGCGGCGTGTTTCACGTGAAACACAGCGATTTTTGCGCCTCGTCCATTCGGACGATATTCGGGCCAAAAGCGAACCCGCTATAATTCGCCCCATACTTCTCTCTAGGTTCGCGATCGTTCTGACGCGAAATCCGCAATGCTTTATCCCACTGAATTTGACGTGATCGTCGTTGGCGGCGGTCATGCCGGTACGGAAGCCGCTTTGGCGTCCGCGCGCATGGGCGTGAAAACGCTGCTGCTGACGCACAACATCGAGACACTCGGGCAGATGAGCTGCAACCCGTCGATTGGCGGGATCGGCAAGGGCCATCTGGTCAAGGAAGTCGATGCGTTGGGCGGCGCCATGGGCATCGCCACCGACGAATCGGGCATCCAGTTCCGGATCCTGAACTCCTCGAAGGGCCCGGCCGTGCGCGCCACGCGGGCCCAGGCCGACCGTCTGCTCTACAAGCAGGCGATCCGCAGCCGCCTCGAAAACCAGCCGAACCTCTGGTTGTTCCAGCAAGCCGTGGACGATTTGATCGTCGAGGGCGAGCGAGTGGTGGGCGCTGTTACGCAGATCGGCATCCGCTTCCGCGCGCGCGCGGTGGTGCTGACGGCTGGCACGTTCCTGGACGGCAAGATCCACGTCGGCCTGAACAACCACACCGGCGGGCGGGCAGGGGACCCGGCGGCAGTCACGCTGTCGTCGCGTCTCAAGGAACTGAAGCTGCCGCAAGGCCGCCTCAAGACCGGTACGCCGCCGCGTATCGACGGTCGCTCGATCGACTTTTCGAAGCTCGAGGAGCAGCCGGGCGATCTCGATCCGGTGCCGGTGTTCTCGTTTCTCGGCCGCGCCGATATGCACCCGCGCCAGATGCCGTGCTGGGTCACGCATACCAACGAGCGCACGCACGACATCATCCGCGGCGGCCTCGATCGTTCGCCGATGTACACGGGTGTGATCGCCGGTGTCGGCCCGCGCTACTGCCCGTCGATCGAAGACAAGATTCATCGTTTCGCCTCGAAGGATTCGCACCAGATCTTCCTGGAGCCGGAAGGGCTGACCACCCACGAGTTCTACCCGAACGGAATCTCCACCAGCCTGCCGTTCGACGTGCAGCTCGACCTCGTGCATTCGATGCGCGGGCTCGAGCACGCGCACATCCTGCGGCCCGGTTATGCGATCGAGTACGACTACTTCGATCCGCGCGGCCTGAAGGCATCGCTGGAAACCAAGGTGATCGACGGGTTGTTCTTCGCGGGCCAGATCAACGGCACGACCGGCTATGAAGAAGCGGCCGCACAGGGTCTGCTGGCCGGGATCAACGCCGGCCGCTATGCGCAGGACAAGGAAGCATGGTGCCCGCGCCGCGACCAGGCTTACCTCGGCGTGCTCGTCGACGACCTGGTTACGCAAGGCGTGTCCGAGCCGTATCGCATGTTCACGAGCCGTGCCGAATATCGTCTGAGCCTGCGCGAAGACAACGCCGACATGCGCCTGACCGAAATAGGCCGCGAACTGGGCGTGATCGACGACGCCCGCTGGGACGCGTTCTGTCGCAAGCGCGATGCTGTTTCACGTGAAACAGAACGCCTGCGCAAGACCTGGGTGACGCCGAAGACGTTGCCGGCCGACGAAGCGGAAGCGCTGCTCGGCAAGGCGATCGATCACGAATACAGCCTCGCCGAACTGCTGCGCCGTCCGGGCATCAGCTATGCCGGCGTGTGCGGATTGCGTGGCGGCGAATGCGGCCCGGCCGAAGCGCTGGCCGACGATCCGGTGCTGCTTGCCCAGATCGAAGAACAGATTGAGATCGGCATCAAGTACCAGGGCTATATCGAGCGCCAGGCTGGCGAGATCGAACGCAACGGTGCGCACGAGAACACGCGACTGCCGGAAGGCATCGACTACGCGGAAGTGCGTGGTCTGTCGTTCGAGGCGCGCCAGAAATTCGAGCAGCATCGGCCTGAAACGGTCGGCCAGGCATCGCGGATTTCCGGCATCACGCCGGCCGCCATCTCGCTGTTGATGGTGCATCTGAAGCGCGGCCTCGGCCGTCGCGGCGCGGCAGCTGGTTCGACGTCCGGCGAAGCAGGGGGCAACAACGTCCCGACGCAGCAATGACGGGGCGTAACGCAATGGCGGGGGGCTCCCGCGATGCGCTGCACGCGCTGCTGACCGAAGGACTTGCCTCGCTCGACATCGCGCTGGACGAGGCTCAGGTGACGAAGCTGCTCGACTACGTCGCACTGCTCGGCAAGTGGAACGCGGTCTACAACCTGACCGCGATCCGCGATCCGCGCCAGATGATGATTCAGCACATCCTCGATTCGCTGTCGATCGTGCCGCATCTGCGCGGCCTGAAGGCCACGACGGCGCTCGACGTCGGCTCGGGCGGCGGGTTGCCCGGCATCGTGCTGGCCATCGTGTTTCCGCACTGGCAGGTCACGCTCAACGATATCGTCCACAAGAAGTCCGCATTCCAGACGCAAGCCAAGGCCGAGCTGAAGCTCGCGAACCTGTCGGTCGTCACGGGCCGCGTCGAGACGCTGCGTCCGGGCCACGAAGTGCCGGGCCAGTTCGACGTGATCGTGTCGCGCGCGTTTGCCGACCTGTCGGATTTCGTCGCCCTTGCCCGGCACTTGGTGGCGCCGGGCGGGGCAATCTGGGCGATGAAGGGCGTGCAGCCCGACGACGAAATCGCCCGTTTGCCGGAAGGCTCGCAAGTTCGCCAGACGATCCGGCTTGCGGTGCCGGCACTCGATGCCGAGCGCCATCTGATCGAAGTCGGCGTTGCCGAAGCACATTGAATGATGAAGGGTGCGCCAAGCCGCACCCGATGTTTTGATTGAGGGACAAACCAACGATGGCAAAAATCTTCTGTGTGGCCAACCAGAAGGGTGGGGTCGGCAAGACGACCACGACGGTCAATCTCGCCGCGAGCCTCGCCGCCCAGCAACAGCGTGTCCTGCTGATCGACCTGGACCCGCAGGGCAATGCCACCATGGGTAGCGGTATCGACAAGGCCACCTGCGAATCGACCGTCTACGAAGTGCTCGTCGACGGCGTATCGATCGAGCAGGCGCGCGTGCGCCCCGAGTCGCTCGACTACGACGTGCTGCCTGCCAACCGCGAGTTGGCCGGTGCGGAAATCGAACTGGTCGACGTCGAGAATCGCGAGCGTCAACTGAAGGCGGCGATCGAGAAGATCGAGGATCAGTACGATTTCGTGCTGATCGATTGCCCGCCGGCGCTGTCGCTGCTGACGCTGAACGGCTTGTGCGCGGCGCACGGCGTGGTGATCCCGATGCAGTGCGAATACTTCGCGCTCGAAGGCCTGTCCGATCTGGTCAACACCATCAAGCAGATCCACGCGAACCTGAACCGCGAGCTGAAGGTGATCGGCCTGCTGCGCGTGATGTTCGACCCGCGCATCACGCTGCAGCAGCAGGTGTCGGATCAGTTGAAGGCGCACTTCGGCGACAAGGTGTTTGACACGGTGATCCCGCGCAACGTGCGGCTCGCCGAGGCGCCCAGCTACGGGCTGCCGGGCGTGGTGTTCGATCGCGCATCGCGCGGCGCGCAGGCCTACCTGCAATTCGGCGCCGAGATGATCGAACGGGTGCAGACGCTTTGACGCGTCGTTCCAGCGGACTATCGAACGAGGGAAAGTCGATGAATGCGGTAGCAAAGAAGAAAGGCCTGGGACGCGGGCTCGAAGCCCTGCTCGGCGGCAGCGCCGACATCACCGAAGCCGTGAAGATCGAGGGCGCGCTCAATACGCTGCCGCTCGACAAGCTGCAGGCCGGCAAATACCAGCCGCGCACGAGGATGGACGAGGGCGCGCTGCAGGAGCTGGCGTCGAGCATTCGTGCGCAGGGCGTGATGCAGCCGATCCTGGTGCGCCCGGTCGGCGCCGATCGCTTCGAGATCATCGCGGGCGAGCGGCGTTTCCGCGCCTCGCGTCTGGCCGGGCTGACGGAAGTGCCGGTGCTGATCAAGGAGGTCAGCGACCAGGCCGCGGCGGCCATGGCGCTGATCGAGAACATCCAGCGCGAGGATCTGAATCCGCTCGAAGAGGCGCACGGCATCCAGCGCCTGCTCGACGAATTCAACTTCACCCACGAGCAGGCCGCCGAATCGGTGGGCCGCTCGCGCAGCGCGGTGTCGAACCTGCTGCGCCTGCTGAACCTCGCCGCACCGGTGCAGACCATGCTGCTGGCCGGCGATCTCGACATGGGCCACGCGCGCGCGCTGCTGGCCGTCGATGCCGCCACGCAGATCACGCTGGCGCATCAGGTCGTCAACCGCCGCCTGTCGGTGCGCGAAACCGAGAAACTGGTTGCGCACACCACCAAGGAAGCGCCGACGCTGAAGGCCAAGTCGAAGGAAGACGGCGGCCGCGACACGCGCCGGCTCGAGGAGGAGCTGTCCGACATGCTCGCCTCGAACGTCAAGATCAAGCTGGGCCGCCGTGGCCGCGGGCAGTTGACGATCGACTTCGGCGATCTCGATGCGCTCGAGGGCATCCTCCTGCGCCTGCGCGGCAATATCGCCGCCTGAGGCGCCGATGAGTCAGGTGAGCGGGGTGGCTCCGCGCAAATGGCTGGCGTTCGTTGCGAGCGAGCCGGTGCTGTCCATCCTCGTCGTCGCGCTGGCGATCCTGCAGATCGCGCGGCCGCGGCCGCTGGCCGCGCTCGCCGGGCTGGTCGACTGGCAGACGGTGGCGACGCTCGCCGGCCTGTTGATGGTGACCAAGGCGCTCGAGCTGTCGGGCTTCCTGATGTGGCTCGCACACCGGATCGTGCATCGCGTGCGCACCGAGCGCTCGCTCGCGATGCTGCTGATCGTGTTCGCCGCCGTGCTCGCCACCTGGCTGACCAACGACGTGGCGCTGTTCGTCGCCGTGCCGCTCGTGGTGTCGCTGCAGCGGCTCACGCCGTTGCCGATCAAGCGCCTCGTGATCTGTCTGGCGATCGCCGTGAACGCCGGCTCGATCGCCACGCCGCTCGGCAACCCGCAGAACCTGTTTCTTTGGCAGCGCAGTGGTGCGTCATTTGGTCGCTTCGTGATCGAACTGGCACCGCTCGCGTTGATGACGATGGCCATGTTGCTGGTGCTGGCGGCCGGTCTGTTCCGCGCCAAACCGCTCGATTTTTCGGGCGACAGCGAGCCGCATGCGGTGCGCCGGCCACTCGCGCTGACGGCCGCGGTGCTGTTCGCGGCGTTCGTGGTGGCGGCCGATCTGCACTTCGCGGTGCCCGGCGTGATCGCGGTGGCGCTGGTGTTCGCGGCCGTGCGGCGCGACGCCGTGTTGAAGATCGACTGGCTGCTGCTGCTGATCTTCGTGCTGATGTTCGTGGTGTTGCGCGGCGCCGCGGCGCTGCCCGCCGTGCATGGTGCGGTTGCGCAACTCGGGCTCGATGCCCCGCTGCGCCTTTATACAGCGGGCGCCGTCCTGTCCCAGGGCATCAGCAACGTGCCGGCCGCGATCCTGCTTTCGGAGTTCGGCGGCGATTGGCGGGCGCTCGCGTTTGGCGTCAGCGTGGGCGGTTTCGGCTTCGCGATCGGCTCGCTGGCGAACCTGATCGCGGTGCGGCTCGCGAAAACGCCCGGCATCTGGGGGCCGTTCCATCTGGTCTGCGTGCCGTTCGGTTTGATCGCCTACGCACTCGGCGCGCTGTGGCTGCATTTCGTCTGAGCTAAGTCGCGCCGATTCGGGCGGGCGGCATGGTGTTGAAAGCTGACCGCCGGCCATTGCTTTCAACTGTTGTCAGACGTCGGAAAATGACGCGATTTTTCCCTCGCGTCACATCGTTTTCGTCGTGTTTTTGTCGCGTCCAAAACCTTGAATCGCATGCGGCTATCGCTTACAATCGCCGGGATTTGTTAGCACGGTAGCCCTGAAAGCTTGTGGAAAGCTGAAGGCTTACAGCGATTTTGCGGAAGATGGCGATGGCGAGTCAGGCGCCGAACAACAGGCACGACGAACATCCCCACGCGCAGCATGTCGCTGCCGGGCAGCAGCACGGCGCTCCACGGGCAGACACGTGGGATGTCGAGCAGCAAGATAACAATATCGTTCCGCTCACGCGGGCCGAGGCGCAAGCGCTGTTCGGTCCGGACGTGAGTCGGCCATCGCGCGTTACCCCGTTTCGGGTGGTGATCGCGCAAATGGTCCTGTCCCTGGTTGCAACGCTGGCGTGGTGGCTGTTTTCGAAGTCACCAGGCGCTGCTGCGCAATCGGCATTGTTGGGCGGAGCGATTGGCTGGGTACCGAGTGCGGTGTTCGCAGCGAGACTGAGGTTCGGCGGCGCGAACACGGTGATGGGCTGGATGTTCGGCGAAGCGCTGAAGCTGGGTTTGACGATCGCGATGTTCACCGCGGTGGCGGTCCGGTTTCCGGACGTGCACTGGGTGCCGCTTCTCGTCACCTACCTCGTTGCGTTGAAGACATACTGGCTCGCGCTCGCCTGGCGGTAACAGCATTTTGCGGCAAACCGGAAGACACGTTGCGATGCAGCATACGCCAGTATCGCAGGTCTGACCGGAAGTTGCGCTCTCGTGTTCCCGCAATAAATTTTTGCGGCAATACGTAAAACAACGATTTTCGACAATTTGGGTGGCATTAACGACTATGGCAGCTAGCGAAGGCACGCACGCTCTGGATCCGTCCGAGTACATTGCGCACCACTTGCAGAACTTCTCCACCGCGAATCAGACGTCGATCGTCGATTTCCATGTATGGAATCTCGACACGCTGTTCTGGTCGATCGTGTGTGGCCTCGTGACCATCCTCGTGCTGCGCCTCGCCGCACGCAAGGCGACCCCGGGCGTTCCGGGCCGCTTCCAATGCCTGATCGAACTGGTCGTCGAAATGGTCGAAGACCAATCGAAGGCCGTCGTTCGCGGCAACCGCACGTTCATCGCACCGCTGGCCATGACGGTTTTCGTCTGGGTGCTGCTGATGAACTCGCTCGACTTTCTCCCCGTCGACCTGCCGGGCCGCGTGATCGGCTGGCTCGGTCTGTCCGGCGTCATTTCGCATCACCGCATCGTCCCGACCGCCGATCTGAACGGCACCCTCGGCATCGCGCTGGGCGTGTTCGTGCTGATGATCTACTACAGCATCAAGATCAAGGGCGTCGGCGGCTTTGCGCACGAGCTGGTGTCGGCGCCGTTCGGCGCGCACTGGGCACTGTGGATCCCCAACCTCGCGTTGAACATCGTCGAATACATCGCCAAGACCGTATCGCTCGGCATGCGGCTGTTCGGCAACATGTACGCAGGTGAACTGGTGTTCCTGCTGATCGCTCTGCTGGGCAGTATCTGGAGCTTCGGCGGCGATGCAACGGTTCTCGGTTTCGTTGGCCATGTGATCGCGGGCAGCGTCTGGGCAATCTTCCACATCCTGATTGTTCTGTTGCAAGCATTCATCTTCATGATGCTGACGCTGGTGTATCTCGGCCAGGCGCACGAAACGCACTGAGTGCGCGACGGGCGGCAGTTTTCGTTTTTCGGTTTTTTAAATCTCTAGTTCCAAGTCTTTTCAAATAGGAGTGATCATGCAAGCTTTCATCGCCAACATTCAGGGTCTGACCGCAATCGGTATCGGCATCATCATCGGCCTGGGTGCCGTCGGCGCCTGTATCGGTATCGGCCTGATGGGCGGCAAGTACATCGAAGCCTGCGCACGTCAGCCGGAACTGATCAACCCGCTGCAAACGAAGATGTTCCTGCTGGCCGGCCTGATCGACGCGGCATTCCTGATCGGCGTGGGCGTGGCGATGCTGTTCGCATTCGCGAACCCGCTCCTGTCGAAGCTCGCAGGCTAAGGTTCACCGGAAATTTTGCGCTCGCACATGGCGGGCGCAGGGCGGAACGGAGATCCCGGGCGCTGATCGGATGCAACTCGATGAGCGCCTTACCGTTTCATTTTCCCGGATAGCAGACTAAGGAAACACCGTGAATCTCAACGCAACCCTGTTTGCGCAAATGGTCGTGTTCCTGATCCTCGCGTGGTTCACGATGAAGTTCGTGTGGCCGCCGCTGATCAACGCACTCGACGAACGCGCGAAGAAGATTGCCGACGGCTTGGCCGCTGCGGAAAAGGGCAAGGCGGAACTCGAAGCGGCACACAAGGCCGCCGACCAGGAACTCGCACAGGCTCGCACCGACGGCCAGCAGCGAATCGCCGACGCTGAAAAGCGCGCGCTCGCCGTTGCCGAAGAAATCAAGACGAATGCGCAGGCAGAAGCCGCCCGCATCGTCGCCCAGGCAAAAGCCGACGCCGAACAGCAAATCGTGAAGGCTCGTGAACTGCTGCGCGCGGATGTCGCGACGCTGGCCGTCAAGGGCGCCGAACAGATCCTGAAGCGCGAAGTCGACCAGGCGGCACACGCCGAACTGCTGACTCAACTGAAAGCCGAGCTCTGATCATGGCCGAATTTGCAACCATTGCCCGCCCTTACGCAGAAGCGCTGTTTCGCGTGGCCGAGGCTGGTGACGTCGCCGCCTGGTCCACGCTCGCAGGAGAGCTGGCCCAGGTTGCGCAACTGCCCGAAGTGCTGTCTGTCGCGTCGAACCCGAAGGTCGGGCGTGCTCAGATCGCCGAACTGCTGCTCGCCGCGGTGAAGTCGCCGCTCGCCGGCAGCGCGGAAGCGAAGAACTTCGTGCAGATGCTGGTCGACAATCACCGCATCGTGCTGCTGCCGGAAATCGCGGAGCAATTCGACGCACTGAAGAACGCGCGCGAAGGCGCGGCGGACGTGAGCATCGTCAGCGCGTTCCCGCTCGAAGGCGCGCAGCTCGCCGAGCTGGTCGCGAGCCTCGAACGGAAGTTCGGTCGCACGCTGAAAGCCACGGTCGACATCGACGCGTCGCTGATCGGCGGCGTGCGCGTGACGGTGGGCGACGAAGTGCTCGATACCTCGGTCCGTGCGCGGCTCGCCAGCATGCAAGCCGCACTGACCGCCTGAGCGCCGCAGCCGGCACGCAACAGAATTGAACATCAGGAGCGAATATGCAACTCAATCCCTCTGAGATCAGCGAGCTGATCAAGAGCCGGATCCAGGGCCTGGAAGCGAACGCAGACGTTCGCAATCAAGGCACCGTGATCTCCGTGACGGACGGCATCGTGCGCATCCACGGCCTGTCGGACGTGATGCAAGGCGAAATGCTCGAATTTCCGGGCAATACGTTCGGCCTCGCGCTGAACCTCGAGCGCGACTCGGTCGGCGCCGTGATTCTGGGCGACTACGGTCACATCAGCGAAGGCAACATCGTCAAGACGACGGGTCGCATCCTGGAAGTGCCGGTCGGCCCGGAACTCATCGGCCGCGTGGTCGATGCGCTCGGCAACCCGATCGACGGCAAGGGCCCCGTCAACGCCAAGGCGACCGACGCGATCGAGAAGATCGCTCCGGGCGTGATCTGGCGTCACGGCGTGTCGCAGCCGGTGCAAACCGGCATCAAGTCGATCGACGCCATGGTGCCGGTCGGCCGCGGCCAGCGCGAGCTGATCATCGGCGACCGCCAAACGGGCAAGACCGCCGTCGCGATCGACACGATCATCAACCAGAAGGGCAAGGATCTGATCTGTATCTACGTCGCGATCGGCCAGAAGGCTTCGTCGATCATGAACGTGGTGCGCAAGCTCGAAGAAACCGGCGCGATGGAATACACCATCGTCGTGTCGGCTTCGGCGTCGGATTCGGCCGCGATGCAGTACCTCGCACCGTACGCCGGTTGCACGATGGGCGAATACTTCCGCGACCGCGGTCAAGACGCCCTGATCATCTATGACGATCTGACCAAGCAAGCCTGGGCCTATCGCCAGATCTCGCTGCTGCTGCGCCGCCCGCCGGGCCGCGAAGCGTATCCCGGCGACGTGTTCTATCTCCACTCGCGTCTGCTCGAGCGTGCGGCTCGCGTCTCGGAAGAGTACGTCGAGAAGTTCACGAACGGCGAAGTGAAGGGCAAGACGGGTTCGCTGACGGCACTGCCGATCATCGAAACGCAGGCAGGCGACGTCACGGCATTCGTGCCGACCAACGTGATCTCGATCACGGACGGCCAGATCTTCCTGGAAACCGATCTGTTCAACGCAGGCATCCGCCCGGCAATCAACGCCGGTATCTCGGTGTCGCGAGTCGGTGGCGCAGCGCAAACGAACGTCGTGAAGAAGCTGTCGGGCGGTATCCGTACCGATCTGGCCCAGTACCGTGAGCTGGCTGCGTTCGCGCAGTTCGCTTCGGACCTCGACGCCGCCACGCGCAAGCAGCTCGAACGCGGCCGCCGCGTGACGGAACTGCTCAAGCAGCCGCAGTATCAGCCGCTGCAAGTCTGGGAACTGGCCGTCGCGCTGTTCTCGGCCAACAACGGCTACCTCGACGACGTCGAAGTCAAGGACGTGCTCGCCTTCGAAAAGGGCCTGCGCGAGTACCTGAAGGCCAGCCACGCAGACTTGGTCAAGCGTATCGAAGACAACAAGGCTTTGGCGAAGGAAGATGACGGCGCGCTGCACGAAGCGCTGAAGTCCTTCAAGAAGTCGGGTGCCTATTGATCCGCGAGGGACACCTCGAAGCGGTGCGACGCGCGTAAGCGCTGACGCACTGCTTCGGTCAAGGAGCAAGCAATGGCTGGAATGAAGGAAATTCGCGGCAAGATCAAGAGCGTGCAAAACACGCGCAAGATCACCAAGGCGATGGAAATGGTCGCGGCGTCGAAGATGCGCCGCGCGCAGGAGCGCATGCGCGCAGCCCGTCCGTACGCCGACAAGGTCCGCGCGATTGCTGCGCACATGAGCCGCGCGAACCCGGAATACCGCCACCCGTTCATGGTGGCGAACGAAGATGCCAAGACGGCCGGTTTGATCCTCGTCACGACCGACAAGGGTCTGTGCGGCGGTCTGAACACGAACGTTCTGCGCGCGACGGTCAGCAAGCTGAAGGAACTCGAGAAGCAAGGCCAGAAGTTCGAAGCCACCGCCATCGGCGGCAAGGGCCTCGGCTTCCTGAACCGCTTCGGCGGCAAGGTGGTCTCGCAGGTCGTCCATCTGGGCGACACGCCGCATCTCGACGCGCTGATCGGCGCGGTCAAGGTGCAGCTCGACGCGTACTCGGAAGGCAAGCTGTCGGCTGTCTACATCGCCTACACGCGCTTCATCAACACGATGAAGCAGGAATCGGTGATCGAGCAGCTGCTGCCGCTGGCACCCCAGCACTTCGAGAACGGCGAAGACGGCACGCCTTCGACCTCGTGGGATTACATCTACGAGCCGGATGCGCAGGCAGTGGTGGACGAGTTGCTGGTGCGTTACGTCGAGGCCCTCGTGTATCAGGCCGTGGCGGAAAACATGGCGTCCGAGCAATCGGCGCGAATGGTCGCGATGAAGGCTGCGTCCGACAATGCGAAGACCGTGATCAGCGAGCTTCAGCTGTCGTACAACAAGAGCCGCCAGGCAGCGATCACGAAGGAACTGTCTGAGATCGTCGGCGGTGCCGCCGCTGTTTAAGCGAGCCAGCGACTGTCGCCTCGAAACTGCGCCCTTGCGCGAGTAAAGAATCAGGTATTGAAAGGAAAAGCGATGAGTACTACTGCTTTGGTAGAAGGCAAGATCGTACAGTGCATCGGCGCCGTTATCGACGTGGAATTCCCGCGCGACAGCATGCCGAAGATCTACGACGCACTCATTCTGGAAGGTTCGGAACTGACGCTCGAAGTCCAGCAACAGCTGGGTGACGGCATCGTTCGTACCATCTGTCTGGGCGCATCCGACGGCCTGCGCCGCGGCGTGCTGGTGAAGAACACCGGCCTGCCGATCTCGGTGCCGGTCGGCAAGCCGACCCTCGGCCGCATCATGGACGTCCTCGGCCGTCCGATCGACGAAGCCGGCCCGATCGTGAGCGAAACCACGCGCTCGATCCACCAGAAGGCCCCGGCGTTCGACGAACTGTCGCCGTCGACCGAACTGCTCGAAACCGGCATCAAGGTCATCGACCTCGTGTGCCCGTTCGCAAAGGGCGGCAAGGTGGGCCTGTTCGGCGGTGCCGGCGTGGGCAAGACCGTCAACATGATGGAGCTCATCAACAACATCGCGAAGGAACACGGCGGTTACTCCGTGTTCGCGGGCGTGGGCGAGCGTACCCGTGAAGGGAACGACTTCTACCACGAAATGAAGGACTCCAACGTTCTCGACAAGGTCGCGCTGGTCTACGGCCAGATGAACGAGCCGCCGGGCAACCGTCTGCGCGTCGCGCTGACCGGCCTGACGATGGCCGAGCACTTCCGTGACGAAGGCCTCGACGTGCTGTTCTTCGTCGACAACATCTACCGTTTCACGCTGGCCGGTACCGAAGTGTCGGCACTGCTCGGCCGTATGCCGTCGGCCGTGGGCTACCAGCCGACGCTGGCGGAAGAAATGGGCAAGCTGCAGGAACGCATCACGTCGACCAAGACGGGTTCGATCACGTCCGTTCAGGCCGTGTACGTCCCTGCGGACGACTTGACCGATCCGTCGCCGGCTACCACCTTCGGCCACTTGGACGCTACCGTCGTGCTGTCGCGTGACATCGCCTCGCTGGGTATCTACCCGGCAGTCGATCCGCTCGACTCGACCTCGCGCCAGATCGACCCGAACGTGATCGGCGAAGAGCACTACACGATCACGCGTCGCGTTCAGATGACGCTGCAGCGCTACAAGGAACTGCGCGACATCATCGCGATTCTGGGCATGGACGAACTGTCGCCGGAAGACAAGCAAACGGTCGCCCGCGCACGGAAGATCCAGCGTTTCCTGTCGCAGCCGTTCCACGTCGCCGAAGTGTTCACGGGCGCGCCGGGCAAGTACGTGCCGCTGAAGGAAACGATCCGCGGCTTCAAGATGATCGTCGACGGCGAGTGCGACCACCTGCCGGAACAGGCGTTCTACATGGTCGGCACGATCGACGAAGCCTTCGAAAAGGCCAAGAAGATCCAGTAAGGGTGCAGGATCGGAGCAAGCGCTGACGCGCTTGCTCCCGTCGACCGCCGCAAGGCAAGAATAGGCGCTGAAGCGCCAACGCTTGCCAATTGCGGCATGGGGCGGGAGCAAGTGCCGAAGCAGTAGCTCCCGCCGACAGGAGTCCATATGGCAACCATCAAAGTAGACGTCGTCAGCGCGGAAGAGCAGATCTTCTCGGGCCAGGCGAAGTTCGTCGCGCTGCCGGGCGAATCGGGTGAGCTGGGCATTCTGCCGGGCCACACGCCGCTCATCACCCGGATCCGTCCGGGTGCGGTGCGCATCGAGTCGGAAAGCGGCGCGGACGAGTTCGTGTTCGTGGCCGGCGGCATCCTCGAGGTGCAACCGGGCGCCGTGACCGTGCTCGCCGATACCGCGATCCGCGGCAAGGATCTCGACAGCGCGAAGGCGGAAGAAGCCAAGCGCCGTGCAGAGGAAACGCTGCAGAACGCGAAGTCGGACATCGACCTCGCCAAGGCCCAGTCGGAACTCGCGACGGCCATGGCGCAGCTCGAAGCGATCCAGCGTCTCGCGAAGATCCGCAGCAAGAACTGACACGCCCGCGCCTTGCGCGCAGGCAGGAAGAAGCAGCCTTCGGGCTGCTTTTTTTTCGCCCGGCGCCGGCGCATCGCCGCCGATGTACAGGCGCGCTAACCCTGATGTCAGCCGACTGTCAGGCAGGGCAGAATCGCTCGCTCAAGGCACGGTCGGAGACAGCGATGGCGACGATGGCGGCGAACCCGGGCGATCGAGGCAGCGACGGCGCGTCAGACGGCGCCGGCCGCCTGCACAGCGACGATCGGCCAAACGGCTTGGATCAGGCAGGCAAGGGCGGCGAGCGCCGCGAGAACGGCATCGCTCCGCTCGACGGCCTCTCCCAGGTTCGCGGCGCGGCCACGCCCGCCCTGAGCCACGCCACCGTGGGCCGCTTCCTGGCCGATACCATCGCACGCTTCCCCGAACGCCCGGCCGTGGTGTTCCGCGAGCAGGGCGTGCGCTGGAGCTGGCGCGAGTTCGGCGAGGCGGTCGACGCGCTGGCCGCCGCTTTGATCGAGCTGGGCATCGCACCGGGCGAGCGCGTCGGCATCTGGGCGCCGAACCGCGTCGAATGGCTGCTGACGCAGTTCGCCACGGCCCGTATCGGCGCGATCCTCGTCAACATCAATCCCGCCTACCGGCTCGCCGAGCTCGATTACGCGCTGAACCAGGTCGGCTGCAAGTTGCTGATCGCGGCCGAATCGTTCAAGACCTCGCACTACACGCAGATGCTGCGCACGCTCGCGCCGGAACTCGACACGCACGCGCCGGGCGCGCTGCGCGCCGCACGCGTGCCGACGCTGCGCACGGTGGTGTCGATGAGCGAGGCGGCGCCGGCCGGCATGCTGCGCTTCGCGGATCTGCTCGCGCACGGCCGGACCTTGCGCGCACACGCCGGGCTCGACGTGCTCGGCGCGGGCTTCGCCGATACCGATCCGATCAACATCCAGTTCACCAGCGGCACCACCGGCAGCCCCAAGGGCGCGACGCTGACGCACCGGAACATCGTCAACAACGCGCGCGCGATCGCCAGCGTGATGCAACTCACCGAGCAGGACGCGCTCTGCATCCCGGTGCCGCTCTATCACTGCTTCGGCATGGTGCTGGCGGTGCTGGCCTGCGTGTCGGTGGGGGCGAAGATGGTGTTCCCCGGCGCGGCGTTCGATCCGCTCGCCACGCTCGAGGCCGTCGAGGCGGAACGCTGCACCGCGCTGCACGGCGTGCCGACCATGTTCATCGCCGAGCTCGATCATCCCGAATTCGGCCGCTTCGACCTGCGCTCGCTGCGCACCGGCATCATGGCCGGCTCGCCGTGTCCGATCGAGACGATGAAGCGCGTCGTGGCCGAGATGCACATGGCCGAGGTGACGATCGCCTACGGCATGACGGAAACCAGCCCCGTGTCGTTCCAGAGCACCACCACCGATTCGCTCGAAAAGCGCACCACCACGGTCGGCCGGATCCAGCCGCACCTGGAGGCGAAGATCGTCGATGCGAGCGGCGCGGTCGTGCCGGTCGGTGCAACGGGTGAACTCTGCACGCGCGGCTACTCGGTGATGGCGGGCTACTGGGGTGACGCGGCGCGCACGCAGGAGGTGATCGTCGACGGCTGGATGCACACCGGCGACCTCGCCACGCTCGACGCGGACGGCTTCTGCAACATCGTCGGACGGCTCAAGGACATGCTGATCCGCGGCGGCGAGAACATCTATCCGCGCGAGATCGAGGAATTCCTGTTCCGTCATCCGAAGGTGCAGAGCGCGCAGGTGTTCGGCGTGCCCGATGCGAAATACGGCGAGGCGGTGTGCGCGTGGATCGTGCTGCGCGCGGGCGCGACGATGGACGAAGCCGAGCTGCGCGCCTATTGCGACGGCCAGATCGCGCACTACAAGGTGCCGCGCCATGTGCGCTTCGTGGATGCCTTGCCGATGACCGTGACGGGCAAGGTGCAGAAGTTCGTGATGCGCGAGGCGATGATCGACGAACTGGGGCTGACGCAGCAGAAAACGGCCTGAAGGCCGGCGCTTGCGTTTGCTATGGACGAAAAAAAGCGGACTTAAGAGTCCGCTAAAAACCACACGCTACGGGGTTAGCGCGAGGAGACCAAAGGTGGAAGCAATCGGCTTGCGCCGATCACGATTCCAACAAGGATGCCCCTGAGAAGGGATTCGGTATGAAACCGACGGACTATTCGCTGCGCATCGTATCCGCTCACACGCCGCACAAGAAAGACCACATCCGTGTTGAAACCGTGAGAGCCATTGTGGGCGAATTAGAGGGCCTATGCGGTAACAAAGTGTATCCGGTTGTAACGCCCGCCAGATAAGGCGATGCGGGATTTTTTACTCCGCCGGAGGGCTAAAATCGGGGTCATTTTTACCGTCTTTTCCGCCGATCTTTTTGTTAATTATTTTGTTTTTTCATGCGGTGCTGAATAGTCGTTCCCGCACTGAGCAAATTTTTAATTTGGTGCATGAGGATAATCCCTCATATTTCGAAGGGAAACAATCCTGCCGATCGGCCAATGCATCGCAGCGGTGCGCAATCGGGCTGGCCGGAGCGGGCAAATTGCCGGCTTGCGACACGTTCGGGGCGACGCTTGCGAACGCTGCAAGACTGCGGCAAGTCTTGCAGCAGGAACGCGCCGACGGGGGCCGGCCGCCGCCGCCCGCGCCGTTACGTTCGCCGGGCGTCGTAAGGAACGGAAACAGAGCGCGGCGGCCGCCGATGCGCGATTTGCGCGCTCACTTCAGCCAGGTGTCCGTCACGGCCTGGAATTCGCCCGTTTCGTGGGCGAGGTGCAGCCATTGATCGACGTACTGCTGAAACACCACGTCGCCGCGCGGCACCATGTACGCCTTCTCGCCGAACTGGAACGGCTGCTCCGGGTGCACCGAGCACAGGCCGGGGTTGAGCTTCTGCTGCAGCAGGGTTTCGGATGCGTCGGTCACCATCACGTCGGCGTGGCCGTCGAGGATCTGGCGGAAGATCGTCACGTTGTCCGGGTAGACGGTCAACTGCGCGTGCGTGAGGTACTGGCGCGCGAAACGCTCGTTGGTGCCGCCCGGGTTCACGATCACGCGCGTGGACGGCTGGTCGATCTGATCGACGCGCTGGAAGCGCGCGGCGTCGGCGCAGCGCACGATGGGCGTCTTGCCGTCCTTGACGGTGGGCTGCGTGAAGAACGCGCGGCGCTGGCGGTCGAGCGTGGTGGAGATGCCGCCCACCGCGATGTCGCACCGCGCGACGAAATCGTCGGTCAGCGTGCGCCAGCTCGTCTTGACGAACGCGGTCTTCACGCCGAGCGAGCGCGCGAGCGATTCGGCCAGGTCGATGTCGATGCCTTCGAAACGGCCGTCGGGCCGGTAATACGTATAGGGCCGGTAGTCGCCCGTGGTGCAGACGCGCAGCGTGCCGCGCGCGAGCACCGCGTCGAGCCGCGAGGCGGGGGCGGCGGCCGGGGCGGCGGAATCGGCGTCGGTCGCGGCATGGGCCGCACCGGCGGCGAACGTGGCGCAGGCGGCCAGTGCGCAGGCGGCCAGGCGCGTTGACGCGAACATGGAAGCGCGGCGGGCGGGAATCATCGATCTGTCTCCGGAAGCGGCGAAGGGCGGCGTGCGGCGCGCCTTTCGTCGTGTGTCGTCTGTGGCCCGATGATAGCGGGCCGCCGCCGCCGGCGGGCGGCTCCGGTAGAATGCGCGTTTGCACACGCTTCGTCGCTCATATCGTGGCTCATAACCTGCTCAACGACACCTTCCTGCGCGCGCTTCGCCGCCAGCCGACCGACTACACGCCGATCTGGCTGATGCGCCAGGCCGGCCGTTACCTGCCCGAGTACAACGCGACGCGCGCGCGCGCCGGCAGCTTCCTCGGCCTCGCGAAGAACCCGGAATACGCGACCGAAGTGACGTTGCAGCCGCTCGAGCGCTACCCGCTCGACGCCGCGATCCTGTTCTCCGACATCCTGACGATTCCCGACGGGATGGGTCTCGGCCTCGAGTTCCTGCAGGGCGAAGGGCCGAAATTCGCGCACCCGGTGCGCACCGAAGCCGACGTCGCCAAGCTCGCCGTGCCCGACATCGGCGCGACGCTCGGTTACGTGACCGACGCCGTGCGCGAGATCCGCCGCGCGCTGACCGATGCGCAGGGCCGCCAGCGCGTGCCGCTGATCGGTTTCTCGGGCAGCCCGTGGACGCTCGCCTGCTACATGGTGGAAGGCGGCGGCTCGGACGATTTCCGCACCGTGAAATCGATGGCCTACGCGCGGCCCGACCTGATGAAGCAGATCCTCGACGTCAACGTCGACGCGGTGGCCGCCTACCTGAACGCGCAGATCGAAGCGGGCGCGCAGGCCGTGATGATCTTCGACACCTGGGGCGGCGCGCTGGCCGACGGCGCGTATCAGCGCCTGTCGCTCGATCCGATCCGACGCGTGGTGGCCCAGCTCAAGCGCAACCACGACGGTGAACAGATTCCGGTCATCACCTTCACCAAGGGCGGCGGCCTCTGGCTCGAGGACATCGCGGCCAGCGGCGTGGATGCGGTCGGCCTCGACTGGACGGTCAATCTCGGCCAGGCCCGCGCGCGCGTGAACGGCTCGGTGGCGCTGCAGGGCAACCTCGATCCGACCATCCTGTTCGCGCCGCCGGCGACGATCCGCATGGAAGCCCGCGCGGTGCTCGACAGCTACGGCAATCACCCGGGCCACATCTTCAACCTGGGCCACGGCATTTCGCAGTTCACGCCGCCCGAAAGCGTCGCGGAGCTGGTGGACGAAGTGCATCGCCATAGCCGCACGCTGCGCGCCGGTTCGCTGGGCTGAACGCCGGCCGAGGGGCGGCCCCGCACGGGTTCGATCGGCGGGCCGCGATGCTGCGCCGCAGCGCGCGGCGGCCGGGCCTGCCGGCGTAATCGGGGCGCAGGTGCCCGCCGAGCGGCACTTCCCGGCTTGTCAAGACTTGACTTATGCACATTTTGCTCGTTGCGGCGCGGTAGAGCGCCCCATCCACAAAATGCCCATGCTATTGCGTTGAAAATCGGATAGCAGCCTTGCTGGACAAGGCTCCGCGACAGGCGGTCCGATGCCCCGAAAAGCAGCGTCCGGTACGCGGAGAGGCCAGTTTGAGACAGTCAAGATCGAGTTCTCAACAAAGTTATCCACAGGCCGGGCCGGCTTCCGCCGATTCCTAATCAGAATCCGAAACTTAGCGCCGAAAGTGATGTTTTACTTTAACTTCGCGTCGCCGGCCGAGAGCCGGCCGTCGATCGCGCCATCGATGGCTTCGTCAGGCACGCTGGGCGGCCGATGAGCAGGGATCTCTACGTGCGCGTCGCGCTCGATCATCCGCTGCAGACGCTGTTCGACTACCGCTATCGCGGCGCGGTGCCGCCGCAGGTCGGCATGCTGGTGCAGGTGCCGTTCGGAAAGCGGCTGGCGGTGGGGCTTGTCTGCGAAGTCGCCACTCACACCGAGGTGCCCGCGAACCGCCTGCGCGACGTGGCCGAGCTCTGCGCGGAGCTGCCGCCGCTGGCCGATGCGTGGCTCGATCTGGTCGCGTTCGCGGCCGATTACTACCAGCGCGGGCGCGGCGAAGTGGCGCTGCCGGCGCTGCCGCAGGCGCTGCGCGATGCGTCGCGCTGGGGCCGCCTGCTCGCTCCCGAAATCCGTTACCGCCTGCTGCCGGCCGGCCGCGAGGCCTTGCCCGACGCCCTGCCCGCGCGCGCCGCCGCGCTGCGCCGGCTCGCCGAGGCACTGCGCGACGAAGCCTCGCTGACGTTGCCCGAACTGCGTGCGCTGCATCCGAAGGCGCAGGCCACGCTCGACGCCTGGTGCGAATCGGGCTGGGCCGCCTGCGACGAAATCCCGGTGGCCGACGCCGGTGGACAAGCGGTGGATAACCGGGTGTCCGCGCCTGTGCCCCCGGCGCTGAACGCCGAGCAGACCGATGCGCTCGATGCGATCCGCGCCGCGCGCGGCTTCGCGCCGTTCCTGCTGCACGGCGTGACCGGCAGCGGCAAGACCGAGGTCTACCTGCACGCGCTCGCCGCGCTGCTCGACGAACGGCCCGGCGCGCAGGCGCTGGTGATGGTTCCCGAAATCAACCTGACGCCGCAGTTCGAGGCGGCGTTTCGCGCGCGCTTCGCGGCCGTGCTGCCGCCCGGCGCGATCGTCACGCTGCACAGCGGGCTGGCCGAGGGCGAGCGCGCGCGGC
>NZ_JAAGPF010000076.1 GCF_017104645.1 Burkholderia sp. Ac-20379 | reverse complement strand
AGCCGTCGCCGGCCATGGGCCTGTCGCCGTCGGAAGAACAGATCGTGCCGCAGCAGTACGCGAACAATCCGAAGGTCGATGCCTTCATCAACGAGATCGCCGGCCGCGACGGGCTCGATCCGGCGCGCCTGCACGCGTTGTTTGCCAGTGCGAACTATTCGGCGACGGCCGTGCGGCTCGTGCGTCCGGCCCCGTCGCCGTCGGTCAAGAACTGGCGCGTCTATCAATCGCGCTTTCTCGACACGATCCGCATCAACGCGGGCGTGAAGTTCTGGCGCGCGAATCAGGCCACGCTGCAGCGCGCGTCGAACGAATTCGGCGTGCCGCCTGAAGTGATCGTCGGCATCATCGGCGTGGAGACGATCTACGGCCGCTTCATGGGCAACTTCCCGACGCTCGACGCCCTGACCACGCTGGCCTTCGACTACCCGGACACGCCGAACCGCGACGACCGCCAGGCCACGTTCCGCAAGAACCTCGAGGATTTCCTCGTCTGGACGCGCGACAGCCAGATCGATCCGACCAGCGTGAAGGGTTCCTACACGGGCGCGATCGGCATTCCGCAGTTCCTGCCGAGCAGCATCCGCAGCTATGCCGTCGACTACGAAGGCACCGGCCAGATCAACCTGCGCACCAGCACGGCCGACGCGATCGGCAGCGTCGCGAACTACCTGAAGCAGCACGGCTGGGAGCCGGGCCGCCCGGTGGTGTGGAACATCGCCGCCGACGCGGGCAGCCAGGGTGTGGCGCAGGCCGCCGCCGACGGCAAGCCCGAGCCGCACCTGCCGCTGTCGCAACTGACGCAGGCCGGCCTCGTGCTCGACGAGCCGTCCGTCAATGCGGCAGCCGAAGCGAACACGCCGGTGCTCGTGATCGACCTGCCGAGCCCGGGCCGCGCCACCGAGTACAAGATCGGCCTGAAGAACTTCTACGTGCTGACGCGCTACAACCGCAGCTTCTTCTACGCGTTGTCCGTGTACCAGCTCGGCGAGCGCGTGAAGCAGAAGATGCTCGCGACGCAGTAAGCCGCCGCGCCATTTGCGCCGCACAAGAAAAAGCGCCGTTCAAGACGGCGCTTTTTTCATGCGCGCGCCGCCATGCGGGGCGCGCCGGATCGCGAAGCGAACGCTCAGGCGGGGAACACGCCCGTCGACAGATAGCGGTCGCCGCGGTCGCAGACGATGAACACGATCGTCGCGTTCTCGACCTGGCGCGCGATGCGCATCGCCACTTCGCACGCGCCGCCCGACGAGATGCCGCAGAAGATCCCTTCGACGGCCGCCAGCTTGCGCGCCATCGCTTCCGACGCAGCCTGGCTCACGCTCTCGACGCGATCGACGCGGCTGCGGTCGAAAATCGACGGCATGTAGGCCTCGGGCCACTTGCGAATGCCCGGAATGCGCGAGCCGTCCTCGGGCTGCGCGCCAACGATCTCGACCTTCTCGCTCTGGCTCTTCAGGAACTGCGAGGTGCCCATGATCGTGCCCGTGGTACCCATCGCCGACACGAAGTGCGTGATGCGCCCTTCGGTGTCGCGCCAGATTTCGGGGCCGGTGGTTTCGACGTGCGCGAGCGGGTTGTCGGGATTGGCGAACTGATCGAGGATCACGCCCTTGCCTTCGCGCTGCATCTGGTCGGCCAGATCGCGCGCCAGCTCCATGCCGCCCTTGGTGGGCGTCAGCACGATTTCGGCGCCGTAGGCGGCCATGCTCTGACGGCGCTCGACCGACAGATCTTCCGGCATGATCAGCAGCATCTTGTAGCCGCGGATCGCGGCAGCCATCGCCAGCGCAATGCCGGTGTTGCCGCTGGTCGCCTCGATCAGCGTGTCGCCCGGCTTGATCCGGCCACGCTCCTCGGCCTTGCGGATCATCGACAGCGCGGGCCGGTCCTTCACCGAGCCGGCCGGATTGTTGCCTTCGAGCTTCGCGAGGATCACGTTGTTGCGCGCGCGAATCTCGTCGTCCGGCAGCCGGACGAGCTGCACGAGCGGCGTGTTGCCGATCGTGTCTTCGATAGTTTTGTAAGCCATGAACGTAGTGTGAATGCGAGGCCGATGAATCCGAAGATTGTAATCCAGCGTCGGTTCCGCCGTGCGGGGCGGGATCGCGGCCCGCCGCGTCACGCAAAAAACCCGCGATGCTGCCGCGGGAATCCGTCGACGAACGACGGCTGAAGGAGCCATCGCGGCGGATTGCGAGCCGCGCGCCTAACGCGGCTCCCGCCTGACCGGGTGGCGCCGGCTACTTGACGATCATGTGCCGATCACTTGCCGGAAAGCTTCGCCGGCGCGGCAGCAGCGGCGCGCGCGGCCGGCGCCTTCGCGGCGCCGATCGTCAGGCCGTCGGCCACGAGCCGCTCGACCGATTTCTCGCCGATGCCGCTCACGCGCCGCGCGAGATCGGCGGCATCCTTGAACGGCCCATGCGCGGTGCGCTCGTCGACGATCGCCTTGGCCTTCGCCGGCCCGATGCCCTTGATGCCGCGCAGTGCGTCGTCGCTCGCCTGATTGACGTCGACCGCGGCCCACGCCTGAGCCAGCCCCGCGCAGCACATCGCCACCAACAGAATCTTCTTCAGCATCCGGATCTCCCATCAAGAAAAACGGCCGGCGGCTGCCGACCGTGAGACCCAGTGTAGGGACGATCCGGCGTGGCTTACAGCTGGCCGAACAGCCAGCGCACGTAACGATCGACACCTTCCTGCACGGTCAGGAACGGCGCGTCGTAGCCGGCCGCGCGCAGCTTGCTTTGATCGGCCTGCGTGAAGCACTGATACTTGCCGCGCAGCGCGTCGGGGAACGGCACGTACTCGATGAGCCCCTGCTCGACCTGCTGGGCGAGCGTGAGCGGCGGCTGGCCGTCGATCGCGCGCAGCGTGTTGACGACCGAGGTGGCGATGTCGTTGAACGGCTGGGCGCGGCCCGTGCCGAGATTGAAGATGCCCGACTTCTCCGGATGATCGAAGAAGAACAGGTTGACCTTCACGACGTCTTCCACCGAAACGAAATCGCGCGTCTGCTCGCCGGCCGCATAGCCGTTGTACTCGCCAAACAGCTTGACCTTGCCCTCGGCGCGGAACTGGTTGAAGTTGTGGAACGCCACCGAGGCCATGCGGCCCTTGTGCGTTTCGCGCGCGCCGTACACGTTGAAGTAGCGAAAGCCCGCGATCTGGCTCTTCGCGTCGGGCAGCACGCGGCGGATCACCTGATCGAACAGGAACTTCGAATAGCCGTACACGTTCAGCGGCGCTTCCACTTCGCGGTCCTCGACGAAGCGCGTCGAACCGCCGTAGATCGCCGCCGACGATGCGTAGAGAAACTGCGTGCCGTTCGCCAGGCAGGTGTCGAGCACCGCGCGGCTGTAACGGAAGTTGTTGTCCATCATGTAGCGGCCGTCGGTTTCCATCGTGTCCGAACAGGCGCCTTCGTGGAACACCGCGCGCACCTTGCCGAAATCGCCGCGCTGGAAACGCTCGACGAATTCGGTCTTGTCGAGGTAATCGTCGATTTCGCAATCGACCAGGTTCTTGAACTTGTCGGCGCGGGTCAGGTTGTCGACCGCGATGATGCGCGTTTCGCCGCGCTCGTTGAGCGCCTTGACGAGATTCGCGCCGATGAAACCGGCGGCGCCGGTGACGATGAGCGTCATGATCGTCCTTGTCGGAAAGTGAAGGAAGCGTGCAGCAGGCTGAGCGTGCCGCGCGCTCGTTCAGTTGAATGTCAGTTGAACAGTTCGCCGTATTCGACCGTGGCCGTGCCGAGTTTGGCCACCACGATGCCGGCCGCGCGATTCGCGAGCATTACGGCTTCGTCGAGCGTGAGCCCCGCGCCGAGCATGGCCGCGACCGTCGCGATCACGGTGTCGCCCGCGCCCGACACGTCGAACACCTCGCGCGCGAGCGCCGGCACGTTCAACTCGCCCGCGTCGGTATAGAGCGTCATGCCCTCTTCCGAACGCGTCAGCAGCAGCGCGTCGAGCGCCAGCGCGCCGCGCAGCTCGCGCACCCGGGCGCGCAAGTCGTCCTCGGAATGCCAGCGGCCCACCACCTCGCGCAATTCGGCGCGATTCGGCGTGATCAGCGACGCGCCGCGATAACGCGCCCAATCGGTGCCCTTCGGATCGACCAGCACCGGCAGCCCGGCCGCGCGCGCGTTGGCGATCATGGTCGTGACGTGCGTGAGGCCGCCCTTGGCGTAGTCGGACATCAGCACCACGCCGTGCGTCGGCAGCAGCGTGTCGAAGCGCGCGAGGCCGGCCAGCAGCACTTCGTGTTGCGGCGAGGCTTCGAAATCGACGCGCAGCAGTTGCTGCTGCTGCGCGAGCACGCGCAGCTTGATGGTGGTCGGCAATTGCGCGTCGCGTTCGAGGTGCGTCTCGACGCCGCTCTCGCCGAGCAGGCCGACGATGCGCTCGCCTGGCTCGTCGGTGCCGACCACGCACAGCAGCCCCGCGTTCGCGCCCAGCGTGACGATGTTGCGCGCCACGTTGGCCGCGCCGCCGAGCCGCTCTTCCTGGCGCTGCACGTGCACCACCGGCACCGGCGCCTCGGGCGAGATGCGGTTCACGTTGCCGAACCAGTAGCGGTCGAGCATCACGTCGCCCACCACCAGCACGCGCGACTTCGCCAGCCGCTCGCGCGGCACCGTGGCGACGCTCGACGCGGCCTCAGCCGCGCGCGGAGGATTGAGCTGCGACATGCGGACGTCCGATTGCGTGGTAGTCGATCCCGAGTTCGGCCATCGCCTCGGGTTCGTAGAGGTTGCGGCCGTCGAAGATCACCGGCGCGTTCAGCACCGATTTCAGATGCGCGAAATCGGGGCTCTTGAATTCCTTCCATTCGGTGACGACGACCAGCGCATCGGCACCCGCCACCGCCTCTTCCTTGGTGGCGACGAAGCTCAGGCGGGCCAGCGCGGCCTCGTTGCCGGCGAAGTCGAGCGCGAACACGCGACGCGCCTCGTCGATCGCAACGGGATCGTAGGCGCGCACCGAGGCGCCGCGCTCGAGCAGCGCGGCGATCAGCGTGCGGCTCGGCGCCTCGCGCATGTCATCGGTGTTCGGCTTGAACGCGAGGCCCCACACGGCGAAGCTGCGGCCGGCCAGATCGGTGCCGAACTGCTTTTCGATCTTCGCGGGCAGCACGCTCTTCTGTGCGTAGTTGACGGCCTCGACGGCATCGAGAATGCGCAACGGCTGGCCGTTTTCGGCCGCCGTGCGGATCAGCGCCTGCACGTCCTTCGGGAAGCACGAGCCGCCGTAACCGACGCCCGCGTAGAGGAAGTGATAGCCGATGCGCGGATCGGAACCGATGCCGCGCCGCACCGATTCGATGTCGGCGCCGACGCGTTCGGCCAGGTTCGACATCTCGTTCATGAACGAGATGCGCGTGGCCAGCATGGCGTTCGCCGCGTACTTCGTGAATTCGGCCGAACGCACGTCCATGTAGATCGTGCGTTCGTGGTTGCGGTTGAACGGCGCGTAGAGCTTCTTCATCTTCTCGCGCGCGATCGTGCCGGCGGCATCGTCGTCGACGCCGATGATGATCCGGTCGGGCCGCATGAAATCCTCGACGGCCGCGCCTTCCTTCAGGAACTCGGGGTTCGAGACCACCGAGAAGCGATGCGCGGCGCTGTCGGCCAGGCCGCGCGCGGCCAGCGCCTGCTCGATCACGCCGCCGACGCGCTGGGCCGTGCCGACCGGCACCGTCGACTTGTCGACGATCACCTTCGGGCCGGCCATGTAGCGGCCGATGTTGCGCGCCGCCTCGAGCACGTATTGGAGGTCGGCCGAGCCGTCCTCGTCGGGCGGCGTGCCGACCGCGATGAACTGGATCTCGCCGTGCGCGACGCTCGCTTCGATATCGGTCGAGAACGTGATCCGGCCGGCCGCGCGCGTGCGCGCGATGATTTCCTGCAGACCCGGCTCGTGGATCGGGATCCCGCCGTTGTTGAGGATCTCGATCTTGCGCGGATCGACGTCGAGACAGAACACGTCATGGCCGATCTCGGCGAGGCAGGCGCCCGTGACGAGACCGACATAGCCGGTGCCGATGATGGTGATTTTCATAGGTTTCCCGGTGATTCGTTCCGGAGGTTGAGCAGGATTCCGTGCCTAGTTCGAGACGCCGGCTTCGACGCGCCGCGGTGCGTAGGTTTCCCAGCCGCTGCAGCCCGGGCATTGCCAGTAGAACAAACGCGCCCGGAAGCCGCAGTCGTGACAGGTATAGCGCGGCAGGTTCTTGGTGCGCTGCTTGACCAGCGTGCGCATCATTTCCAGCTCCGCGCGGCGCGGCTCGTCGGCCGTCGCGATCTGCGCGTCGAGCAGGTGGAGCATACCCGACAGATTCGGCGCCTTCTGCATCTGGGTGCGTGCGAGCGTATGCGCGGCATCGGCGCCGCGCAATTCGGACACGTACTGGAACACCACGTCGAGCAGGTCGTTCGACGGATAGCGATCGGCATAGCCGGTCAGCAGCGCCGCGCCTTCGGCGGCGCGGTCGAGCGCCAGATAGGATTTCATGAGCTTGTCGGCCACGAGCGGCAGATATGCGGCGTTCTGCTGCTCGACGCGTTGCCAGTGGCCGATCGCGGCCTCGTGATTGCCGGCTGCCGCGGCGGCGTCGCCCGACAGGATCGTCGCGCGCACGTTCTGCGGATTGACGGCGAGCGCGTCGCGCAACTGGCTGGCGGCGGCTTCGGCGTTCTTTTTCGCCAGGGCGTCCTGCGCCAGTTCGCAATGGAACTGCGCGATTTCCGTGGCCAGCGAGCCGCCGCCCATCGATTCGATCTTGCGGGCCGTCTGGATCGACTTGTTCCAATCCTTCTCGATGCCGTAGATCGTCAGCAGCGCACGCTGCGCGCCGAGCGCGTAATCGCCGTCGGCCAGCATGTGGAACGATTCCTCGGCGCGGTCGAGCAGGCCGGCCTTGAGGAAATCCTGGCCCAGTTCGTACAGCGCGTGGTCGCGCTCGTTGACGGGCAGATCGTTGCGGTTCAGCAGGTTCTGGTGCACGCGGATCGCGCGATCGGTTTCACCGCGGCGGCGAAACAGGTTGCCGAGCGCAAAGTGCAGTTCGACCGTTTCGGGGTCGAGCTTGGCCACCTCGATGAAGGCGTCGATGGCCTGATCGGGCTGCTCGTTGAGCAGAAAATTGAGGCCGCGGAAATACGAGCGCGGCAGGCTGGCGCTCTCGGACAGCAGCTTCTTGAGGTCGTAGCGCGACGCCATCCAGCCGAATGCGAACGCGACGGGGATGGCCAGCAGCCACCAGAAATCCAGATCCATGAGGTATCGAAGCAAGGCCGGCGCCGCCCGAGGCGGCCCGGCTAATCGTTAAATGACGGGCGGCATCGGCGGCTGATCGATCACCACCGGCGTTTCGCGCGCCGAGCGCAAATCGCGCTTCAGGCGGCCGTTTTCGAGGCGCATCCGCAGCACGGCCGGCAGCGCCGACAGCAGGCCGGCAAGCAGGCCCACCACGAAGAATGCAAGGCCGATCAGGATCAGCGGCGCCTGCCAGGCATAACCGGCGAGGAAGTTGAGCGTGGTGCTTTGCGTGTTGGCCAGCGCCAGCACGAGCAGCAGCACGAACACCAGCACACGGATCAGCCAGACGACGAATTTCATGAAGCCCTCCTGTCATGTTGCGCGGGCGGCATCCTGCCCCGCCGCGTCTGAAGTGCCCGTATTGTAATGGAAGCGTTTCGCGATCCGTGAATCCGATCTCGGACCGGGCTGTGCCACCGCACGGATCGCACGGCGCCCCGCACGGCGGCGGCATCGCGATCCGAAAACGACGGGCAATAAAAAAGCGCCCCGAAGGGCGCTTTTTACAGCCATGCCGGCAGGCAGGGCTCCGGGCAATGACGCTTACTGATCGTCGTCGCCGCTGTCGTTCTTCAACGGTTCGCCGGCGCGGCCATCGACGCGTTCGCGCAATTCCTTGCCGGGCTTGAAGTGCGGTACGAACTTCTCGGGTACCTGCACCTTCTCGCCCGATTTGGGATTGCGGCCCACACGGGCCGGACGGCGGTTGAGACCGAAGCTGCCGAAGCCGCGAATTTCGATGCGATGACCTTTCGCCAAGGCGTCCGACATCGCATCGAGCATCGTTTTCACCGCGAAATCCGCATCCTTGAGGACAAGTTGCGGAAATCGCGCTGCCAACTGGGCGACCAACTCTGATTTGGTCATACTTCAGCAGACCTCGCGAGGCTTACTGGTTCTGGCCGTCGAGCTTTGCCTTCAGCAGCGCGCCGAGGTTCGTCGTGCCGCTTGCTGCTGCGCTGACGTCGGACTGCATGCCGCGGATGGCTTCTTGCTGCTCGGCCGAATCCTTGGCCTTGATCGACAGGTTGATGCCACGCGACTTGCGATCGATGTTGATCACCATTGCGTTGACCTTGTCGCCTTCCTTCAGCACGTTGCGAGCGTCTTCCACGCGATCTTGCGAGATTTCCGAAGCGCGCAGGTAGCCTTCGACTTCGCCCGACAGCGTCACGACTGCACCCTTCGCATCGACCGTCTTCACGACGCCGTCGACGATCGAGCCCTTGTCGTTCATTGCAACGTAGTTGCTGAACGGGTCGCCTTCGAGCTGCTTGATACCCAGCGAGATGCGTTCCTTCTCGACGTCGATACCCAGAACGATGGCTTCGACTTCGTCGCCCTTCTTGTACTTGCGAACGGCTTCTTCGCCCGTCTCGCTCCAGGACAGATCCGAGAGGTGGACCAGGCCGTCGATGCCGCCCGGCAGACCGATGAACACGCCGAAGTCGGTGATCGACTTGATTGCGCCCGTGATCTTGTCGCCCTTCTTGAAGTTGCGGCTGAAGTCATCCCACGGATTCGGCTTGCATTGCTTCATGCCGAGGCTGATACGACGACGGTCTTCGTCGATTTCCAGGACCATGACTTCGACTTCGTCGCCGAGCTGAACAACCTTCGACGGTGCGACGTTCTTGTTCGTCCAGTCCATTTCCGATACGTGGACCAAGCCTTCGATGCCCGATTCCACTTCGACGAATGCGCCGTAGTCGGTGATGTTCGTGACCTTGCCGAACAGGCGCGTGCCCGACGGGTAACGGCGCGAGATGCCTTCCCACGGATCGTCGCCCAGTTGCTTGATACCCAGCGAGACGCGGTTCTTCTCTTGGTCGAACTTGAGGATCTTCGCGGTGACTTCCTGGCCAACCGACAGGACTTCGCTCGGGTGACGCACGCGACGCCATGCGATGTCGGTGATGTGCAGCAGGCCGTCGATGCCGCCCAGATCCACGAATGCGCCGTAGTCGGTGATGTTCTTGACCACGCCATTGACGATCGCGCCTTCCTTCAGCGTTTCGAGCAGCTTCGCGCGCTCTTCGCCTTGGGTTGCTTCGATCACGGCACGGCGCGACAGCACGACGTTGTTACGCTTGCGGTCGAGCTTGATGACGCGGAATTCGAGCGTCTTGCCTTCGTACGGGGTCGTGTCCTTGACCGGACGCGTGTCGACCAGCGAACCCGGCAGGAACGCGCGGATGCCGTTGACCATCACGGTCATGCCGCCCTTGACCTTGCCCGTGATCGTGCCGGTCACGAGTTCGTTGTTGTCGAGAGCCTTTTCCAGCGAGAGCCACGAGGCCAGACGCTTGGCCTTGTCGCGCGACAGGATCGTGTCGCCGTAGCCGTTTTCCAGCGCGTCGATCGCGACGGAAACGAAATCGCCCGACTGAACCTCAACCTCGCCCTGATCGTTCAGGAATTCCTCGATGGGAATGTAGGCCTCGGACTTGAGACCCGCGTTGACGACCACGAAGTTGTGGTCGACACGCACGACTTCGGCGGAGATCACTTCGCCGGCGCGCATGTCTTGACGGGTCAGCGACTCTTCGAACAGGGCCGCAAAGGATTCGGTATTCGGGGTGGAGGTTTGCAGATCGGACATAAAAATCGAATTGTGCGTGGTACCGCGCCGTCTCGTACCTCGGCCACCTGGCCGGGTTGGCGGAGCGAACGCCACACGGGGTTAGGGTTGAAACACGCTTCCGGCGCCGGCCCTTGCCGACTGCCCGAAGCACCTGCTGCCACTACGGGTACTGCCACTACATACGTTGCTCAGACGGCGGAACCGAAGGCTTCCCGGTGCCACGCCAGAACCTGTTCGACCGCTTGTTCGACCGACAGGCTCGACGTGTCGAGCAGCTTCGCATCCGCCGCAGGCTTGAGCGGCGCGGCCGCGCGGTTGCTGTCTCGCGCGTCCCGCTCACGCAAATCCCGGAGCAAGTCATCTATATTAGCAGAAAAACCTTTTTGCATCAATTGCTTATGCCGGCGCGCGGCGCGGGCCTCGACGCTCGCGGTCAGGAACACCTTCAGGCCGGCATCCGGGAAGATCACGGTGCCCATGTCGCGGCCGTCCGCGACCAGCCCCGGGGTCTTGCGAAACGCCCGCTGACGCGCCACCAGCGCGGCGCGCACCGTTTGATGGACGGCAATCGCGGAGGCGCGGTTGCCGACCGCCTCGGCGCGGATCTGGTCGGATACGTCCACGCCGTCGAGCTGCGCGCAGCCCTCGCGGAACGTGATGTGCAGGTCGTCGACCAGCTTCGCCAGCCCCGGCTCGTCGTCGGGCTCGATCCCATAGCGCTGGCTCGCGAGCGCCGCGAGCCGGTACAGCGCGCCGCTGTCGAGCAGGTGAAAGCCGAGGTGCGCGGCCACCAAGGCGGCAACCGTGCCCTTGCCGGACGCGGTCGGGCCGTCGATCGCGATGACGGGCGTGGGATGGAAAGGTCGAGTCGATTTCATCTGAACAAACGGGCCTCGGGGGCTCAGGGCTTCGCGAGCGCGGTAAAGCGGTCGAAATAATCGGGGAACGTCTTGGCGACGCACTTCGGATCGTTGATGCGCACCGGCACGCCGCCGAGGCTCACGAGCGAGAAACACATCGCCATGCGGTGATCGTCGTAGGTGTCGATGGCCGCGTTCGGCAGCAGCGCGGCGGGGGGCGTGACGACCAGATAATCGGCGCCCTCTTCCACGGTCGCGCCGACCTTGCGCAGCTCGATCGCCATCGCGGCGATCCGGTCGGTTTCCTTGACGCGCCAGCTCGCGATGTTGCGCAGCGTGCTCGGGCCGTCGGCGAACAGCGCGGCCACGGCGATCGTCATGGCGGCATCGGGGATCAGGTTGAAATCCATGTCGATCGGTTCGAGCCGGCCGTGATCGTGGCCGATGCCGCGCACCTCGATCCAGTCGTCGCCCATCGACACGTTCGCGCCCATCTGCATCAGCGCGCTGGCGAAGCCCACGTCGCCCTGGATGCTGGCGCGGCCCACGCCCTCGACGCGCAGCGGGCCACCGCCCAGCGCGCCCGCGGCGAGGAAATACGAGGCCGACGAGGCATCGCCCTCGACCATGATCGTGCCCGGCGAGCGGTAACGCGCGGCCGGCACCGTGAAGCGCGCCCAGCCGTCGCGCTCGACCGTCACGCCGAAACGCGCCATCAGCTTGATGGTGATCTCGATATACGGCTTCGAGATCAGCTCGCCGTCGATCTCGACGACGCTCGCGCCGCCCGGCTTGCCGACCAGCGGCAGCGTCATCAGCAGCGCGGTCAGGAACTGGCTCGACACGTCGCCGCGCACGCGGATCGGCGCATCGACGGCGATCGCGGCCGGGCGGATGCGCAGCGGCGGATAGCCTTCGTTCTGCTCGTAATCGATCGCGGCGCCGATCTGGCGCAGCCCGTCGACGAGATCGCGGATCGGCCGTTCGTGCATGCGCGGCACGCCGTGCACGCGGTAATCGCCGCCGTTCACGGCCAGCGCGGCGGTCAGCGGACGCACCGCCGTGCCGGCGTTGCCGAGGAACAGGTCGGCCGTCTTGACCGGAAACGCGCCGCCCGTGCCGGTCACCACGCAGGTGTCGCCGTCGCGCGCCAGCGGCACGCCGAGCGTGCCGAGCGCCGCCAGCATCACGCGCGTGTCGTCGGAATCGAGCAGGTTGGTGATCGTCGTCGCGCCCTCGGACAACGCGGCCAGCAGCAGCACGCGGTTTGAGATGCTCTTGGAGCCGGGCAGGCGGACCGTGCCCGACGCGCGGGAATACGGACCGAGATCGAGGAATTCCATATGAGGCCTGTAGAGATCCGGTTAAGACTGAACGGGGCCGGCAGCCGGCTTGCCGCCGCGCTCCTGCCAGGCCGTGCGCGCGGCGCGCGAACGGACGAACACGGCTTCGAGCGCCGCGCCGTCGCCGGCGTCGATGGCCGCGCGCAGGCGCGCGAGCACCTGCGTGTAGGCATCGAGCTCGTCGAGCAGCGCCGCGCGGTTCGCGACGCAGACATCGCGCCACATTTCAGGGCTCGATGCGGCGATCCGCGTGAAATCGCGGAAGCCGCCGGCCGCGAACGAGAATTTCAGTTCCGCATCCGCCTGGCCGAGGATCTGCTCGACGAGCGCGAACGACAGCACGTGCGGCAGGTGGCTGACGGACGCAAACACGCGGTCGTGCTGATCGGGCGCCATGTTGCGCACCACGGCGCCGGTGGCCTGCCACATCGCCTCGATGCGCGCGACGGCGGCCGGCGCATTTTCGGGCAGCGCGCACACCACCACGTTGCGGCCGACGTACAGATCGGGCAGCGCGGCCTCGACGCCGCTCGATTCGCGCCCGGCGATCGGGTGGGCCGGCACGAACTGCGCGATCCGCGCGCCGAGCGCCTCGCGCGCGGCCGCGACCACGTCCGACTTGGTGCTGCCGGCATCGGTCACGATCGTGGCCGGATCGAGGAACGGCGCAATGCGTGCGAGCAGCGGGCCGGTTTGCGCCACCGGCACGGCCAGCAGCACCACGTCGGCGCCGTCGAGCGCGGCGCGCAGTTGCGCGTCGTCGTCGAGCGCGGCGGTGGCATCGACCACGCCCAGCTCGCGGGCGCGTTCGATCGAGGCCGCCGAGCGGCCCACGCCGATCACGCGGCCGGCCTGCGCCGTACCGCGTTCGCGCAGCGCGCGGGCGAGCGAGCCGCCGATCAGGCCGACGCCGAACACCACCAGTTTGTTGAACGAAAAGTCAGACACGGCAGCCGCCTGGTTAAAACGCACGGGCAGCAGCCCGTGCGCGGAATGAACGAACGGCCTTGCACCGCGGCACACGCGGGCAAGGCCGTGGCACGGCGCCTCAGCGCGCGCGCGGATACGAACCGAGGACCTTCAGGAACGCGGCCTTGGCGCCCAGTTCCGTCAATGCCGCCGCCACCTGCTCGCTGTCGCGGTGGCCTTCGATGTCGATATAGAAGTAGTACTCCCAGGTGCCGACGCGCGCCGGCCGCGATTCGAAGCGCGTCATCGACACGCCGTGCCGCGCCAGCGGTTCGAGCAGCTTGAACACCGCGCCCGGCTCGTTCTTCACCGACACGATCAGCGAGGTCTGGTCGCAACCGCTAGGCCCGGTCGGCGCCTTGCCGATCACGACGAAGCGCGTGCGGTTGTGCGGATCGTCCTGGATCATCGAGTAGGCGATCTGCAGGCCGTAATGCAGCGCAGCGCGATCGCCGGCGATGGCGGCGACGCTCGGATCGTCCGCGGCCAGGCGCGCGGCCTCGGCATTGCTGGCCACCGCCTGACGCTCCAGGTGCGGCGCGTTCGCGGCCAGCCAGCGCTGACACTGCGCCAGCGCCTGCGGATGCGCGCAGACGCGCTTCACGCCGTCGAGCGTGCCCGCCCGCGACATCAGGTTGTGATGAATCGGCAGCGACAGCTCGCCGCCGATCAGCAACTGCGTGTGCAGCAGCAGGTCGAGCGTGCGCGACACCGCGCCTTCGGCCGAATTCTCGACCGGCACGATGCCGAACTCCGACGCGCCGGCTTCGACGCCGCGGAATACCTCGTCGATCGACGGGCACGGCAGCCCCTCGATCGACTGGCCGAAATACTCGAACATCGCCTGTTCGCTGTAGGTGCCGATCGGCCCGAGGAACGAGACGTGAATGGTTTTTTCGAGCGCGCGGCTGGCGGCCATGATTTCGCGCCAGATCGCGTTGATGTGCTCGCCGGCCAGCGGGCCCGCGCTCATGTCCTGCAGACGCGCGATCACCTGCTGCTCGCGCTCGGGGCGAAACACCGGCGCGTTGAATTCCTTCTTGACTTCGCCGACTTCGAGCGCGACCGCGGCGCGCTGATTCAGCAGCGCGATCAATTGCGTATCGATCGCGTCGATGCGCTCGCGCAGCGGTTTGAGGCGGGAATTGAGTTCGTCGTCCATGCTCATTAGGCGTGCTTGATGAACGCTGGCGGCCTCAGGCCTGCGCGCGTTCGAAATCCTTCATGTACTCGACGAGCGCCTGGACGCCCGCGAGCGGCACCGCGTTGTAGATCGACGCCCGCATGCCGCCGACGGACTTGTGGCCCTTGAGCTGCAGCAGCCCGCGCGCTTTCGCGCCGGCGAGGAAGTCTTCGTTGCGCGTTTCGTCGGCGAGGAAGAACGGCACGTTCATGCGCGAGCGCGCGCCCTTCTCCACCTTGTTCAAATAGAAACTGCTCGAATCGATGGTGTCGTACAGCAGCGCCGCCTTCTCGACGTTGCGCGCCTCGATCGCGGCGAGGCCGCCCTGCGCCTTCAGCCACTTGAACACGAGGCCGGCGATGTAGATCGCGTAGGTGGGCGGCGTGTTGTACATCGAATTGTTGGCGGCGACCGTCTTCCACTCGAACGCGGACGGGCAGATCGGCAGCGCGCGGTCGAGCAGGTCGTCGCGCACGATCACGAGCGTGACGCCCGCCATGCCGATGTTCTTCTGCGCGCCGCCGAACAGCGCGCCGTACTTCGAAACGTCCATCGGGCGCGACAGGATGTGCGACGAAACATCGGCGACCAGCGGCACGCGGCCGGTGTCAGGGATGTCGAACGCCTCGACGCCGTCGATCGTTTCGTTGCTGCACAGATGCACGTAGGCCGGATCGGCCGACATCTGCCATTCGGAGAAGGCCGGGACGCGCGTGAAGCCATCCTCGGTGCGGCCGGTTGCGGCCAGATGCGGCGTGCCGTATTTCTGCGCTTCCTTGAACGACTTCTGCGACCACGAGCCGGTCACGACGAAATCGACCGTCTGACGCGTGCCGAGCAGGTTCATCGGCACGATCGCGTTCTCGGCGATCCCGCCGCCCTGCAGGAACAGCACGCGGTAATTGCTCGGGATCGCCAGCAGTTCGCGCACGTCGGCCAGCGCCGCTTCGTGGATCGACGTGAATTCGCGGCCGCGATGGCTCATTTCCATCACGCTCATGCCGCTGCCGTTCCAGTCGAGCATCTCGTCGGCCGCCTGACGCAGCACGTCCTCGGGCATGGCCGCGGGGCCGGCGGAGAAATTAAACACGCGCATCGTAAAACCTCGGGAGAAACACGGCGCACCCGGATGAGGCCGGATACCGCGCCGGAAAAGGAATGGCCGCTTGCGCTCGCGCGCAAACGGCCATTATCGCACCGACATTGCCGCCCCGCCAAACCGGCGCGGGCGCGCCGGCGGGGGCGAAACGCGTGCTTACTTGCCCGGCTTGACCGATGCGACTTCCTTGTCGGCCTGGTCGCGGGTAGCCTTGATCGCTTGCGGCATGTACTTCTGCATCAGGCCGTTGACGACGTCGCGGCCGACCTGATCCTGAACCTGGATGAACTTGCGACCCGTCGGGCTCTTGTAGAACGTCGTCAGATCCTTGATTTCCGAGGTGCTGTAATACTTCGCGTAAGCGTCGTACTGAGCTTGCATCGCGTCGTTCTTGAAGCCTTGCGTATCGAACACCTTGCCTGCGCCGTCAACCAGCTTTTGCACTGCATTCTTTTGCAGCGTCGGGACAGCAGCCTGCTTTTGTGCGTCGGTCAGCGTCTTGTTCTCCGACAGCGCATCCGACAGGATCGCCGGAACCAGCTGCTTCGATTGCATTTCCGCGCTGTTCGCGATCGCGCCGACCAGCTTCGGTGCGTCGATGGCGCTCAGCAGGTCGGAGATGGCCGCCTTCTTGTCAGCATCGATCGGAGCCGGAGCAGCCGAAGCAGCCGGCGCCTGGTTCGACAGCGATTGCGCCATGGCGAACGTCGGCACGATGGCTGCCAGCAGGACCAGTTGCTTGAATTGTTTTTGCATCATCACTCCCTTTTGGAAACATGAACGATAGTTGCACCGCCGGAACCGGCCGCCTCGCGGCGCGGCCCCGGCGGCCGGCGCTGGATCAGGCTTCGTCGCCCTCGGAATCTGGCGCGTCTTCCGCATCGATTTCGCTATCCGCATCCGCTTCGGCGATCTGCTGCAAGCCCGACAGCTTGGTGCCCTCATCGAGACTGATGAGTGTAACACCTTGCGTGGCGCGCCCCATTTCGCGGATCTCCGACACGCGCGTGCGGATCAGCACGCCGGCGGTGGTGATCAGCATGATCTCGCTTTCCGGTTCGACCAGCGTCGCGGCGACCACCTTGCCGTTGCGCTCGGAAGTCTGGATCGCGATCATGCCCTTCGTGCCGCGGCCGTGACGCGTGTACTCGGTGATCGGCGTGCGCTTGCCGAAGCCGTTCTCGGTGGCGGTCAGCACCGATTGCTCCTCGCCGCCGGCCACCAGCATCGCGATGACCTGCTGGCTCTCTTCGAGATGCATGCCGCGCACGCCGCGCGCCTCGCGGCCCATCGGACGCACGTCGTTCTCGTCGAAGCGCACCGCCTTGCCCGAATCGGAGAACAGCATGACGTCGTGCGCGCCGTCGGTGATGGCCGCGCCGATCAGGAAATCGCCCTCGTCGAGGCCGACCGCGATGATGCCCTTCTTGAGCGGACGGCTGAACGCTTCGAGCGGCGTCTTCTTGACGGTGCCGAGCGAGGTCGCCATGAACACGAACTTGTCGGCCGAGAATTCGCGCACCGGCAGCACGACGTTGATCTTCTCGCCTTCCTGCAGCGGGAACATGTTGACGATCGGGCGGCCGCGCGCGTTGCGCGAGCCTTGCGGCACTTCGTAGACCTTGACCCAGTAGACGCGGCCGCGATTCGAGAAGCACAGGATGTAATCGTGCGTGTTCGCGATGAACAGCGTCTCGATCCAGTCGTCTTCCTTCATCTGCGTGGCCTGCTTGCCGCGGCCGCCGCGCTTCTGCGCACGATATTCGGACAGCGGCTGCGACTTCACGTAGCCCGCGTGCGACATGGTCACGACCATGTCCTGCGGCGTGATCAGATCCTCGGTGTTCAGCTCGGTGGCGTTCAGCTCGATACGCGAGCGGCGCGCATCGCCGAACTCGGCCTTCACGGCCGTCAGTTCGTCGGAGATGATCGCGGTGATCCGCTCCGGGCGGGCCAGGATGTCGAGCAGGTCGGCGATCTGGGCCATCACCTCGCGGTACTCGCCGATGATCTTGTCCTGCTCGAGGCCGGTCAGGCGCTGCAGACGCATCTGCAGGATTTCCTGCGCCTGCGTTTCGGACAGGTGGTACTTGCCGTCGGCCTGCATCCCGAAGCTCGGGTTCAGCCCTTCCGGACGGTACGCCTCGCGGCCGCCGGCCGCGGCGTTGTCGGTTTCGGCGCGCGCCAGCATCTCGCGCACCAGCGACGAATCCCACGAGCGCGCCATCAGTTCCTGGCGGGCGATCGGCGGCGTAGGCGCGGCCTTGATCAGCTCGATGAAATCGTCGATGTTGGCCAGCGCGACGGCCAGGCCTTCGAGCACGTGGCCGCGCTCGCGGGCCTTGCGCAGTTCGTAGATGGTGCGACGCGTCAGCACCTCGCGGCGATGCGCGAGGAAGCAGACCAGCATCTCCTTCAAGTTCAGCAGCTTCGGCTGGCCGTCGACGAGCGCGACCATGTTCATGCCGAAGGTGTCCTGGAGCTGCGTGGACTTGTAGAGGTTGTTCAGCACGACCTCGGGCACTTCGCCGCGCTTCAGTTCGAGCACGGCGCGCATGCCGCTCTTGTCGGACTCGTCGCGGATGTCGGAAATGCCTTCGAGCTTCTTCTCGTTGACGAGCTCGGCGATGCGCTCGAGCAGCGAACGCTTGTTCACCTGATACGGCAGCTCGTCGATGATGATCGCCATGCGCTGGCCGCGATCGATCTCCTCGAAGTGCGTGGCCGCGCGCATCACGACGCGGCCGCGGCCGGTGCGATAGCCGTCGCGCACGCCGGCGACACCATAAATGATGCCGCGCGTCGGGAAATCCGGAGCCGGAATGATTTCGATCAGTTCGTCGATCGTGGCCTGCGGGTTCGCCAGCAGGAAGTGGCAGGCGTCGACGACTTCGGACAGGTTGTGCGGCGGGATGTTGGTCGCCATGCCGACCGCGATGCCCGACGAGCCGTTGATCAGCAGGTTCGGGATCCGCGCGGGCAGGATGGTCGGCTCGTTTTCGCTGCCGTCGTAGTTGGCCGCGAAATCGACCGTTTCCTTGTCGATGTCGACCAGCAACTCGTGGCCGATCTTCGCCATGCGGATTTCGGTGTAACGCATCGCGGCGGCGTTGTCGCCGTCGACCGAACCGAAGTTGCCCTGACCGTCGACCAGCATGTAGCGCAGCGAGAAATCCTGCGCCATCCGGACGATGGTTTCGTATACCGCGCTGTCGCCGTGCGGATGGTACTTACCGATCACGTCGCCGACGATACGCGCCGACTTCTTGTAGGCCCGGTTCCAGTCGTTGTTCAGTTCGTGCATCGCGAACAGCACGCGCCGATGCACGGGCTTCAGGCCGTCGCGGACATCCGGGAGGGCACGTCCGACGATCACGCTCATCGCGTAATCGAGATACGAACGGCGCATTTCCTCCTCTAGGGAGATGGGCAGAGTCTCTTTGGCGAATTGATCCATGTATCCGTATCGTTTCGGAGCGAAGACGGGACCGCCTTTCGCGTAAACGCCGTGGTCACGACGCAACGTGCGATTCTATCATGCGGCAAAACCGCGCCGAAGCCCGCCACCCGCACTATATGTATATAGCGAAAATTGGCCGCAGCCATTTCGCACGCCAGGGCCGGATCGGCCGGCGCGCGCCGGGCGCCCCGCCCCATTTTTTGCCCCGCGATCGACACATGGCTGCCATCGCGCGCGCTCAGCATCGACCATTTTTGCGCGGCGCGGAAATGTGCAGGAAAAACGAAGATTGTGTCGAAAGCGTGTATCGCAGGCAGGTTTTTCTTGACAATTAATGAAACATCCTGCAGCAAATGTTGCACTGGCACCACAATCGGGACGGCCTCGACGCGATGGGGAGTTTTTTTTTCGCCGGACGGGAACGATATGGCAAAATGCCGAAGCACTGAAATTCAGACGCCGCCCTACGGGAGCGGTGCCCCGTTTTTTGTGCCGCACCAATGTTATACTCCGAGCAATCTATGACCTGTCATCGTCATAAGGCTCGCAGTAAACCTGCGGTAATCTCAATTTCGAGAGGAGAAATATGAATAAATTTTCAAAGCTCGCGTTCATTGCAGCTACCGCAGTAGTGGCTGCATCCGCATCGGCGCAATCGGTGCCGGCATCGCGACAAGCCGTGAATGACAACTGGGTGAATGGCACGGGCGAGTACGTGTGGATGAACGGCACGAACGAGCTTTGCTGGCGCGATGCGTTCTGGACGCCGGCAACGGCAAACGCAAAGTGCGATGGCGCACTGGTGACGCAAGCCGCAGCGCCGACGCCGGTCGCTCCGGTCACTCCGCCGGCCATCACGAGCCAGAAGATCACGTATCAAGCCGATGCGCTGTTCGACTTCGACAAGGCAACGCTGAAGCCGCTGGGCAAGCAAAAGCTCGACGAGCTGGCTGCCAAGATCCAAGGCATGAACATCGAAGTCGTGGTCGCAACGGGCTACACGGACCGCATCGGTTCGGACAAGTACAACGACCGTCTGTCGCTGCGTCGCGCACAAGCTGTCAAGTCGTACCTGGTCAGCAAGGGCGTCGAGTCGAGCAAGGTCTACACGGAAGGCAAGGGCAAGCGCAATCCGGTCACGACGGGCTGCAACCAACGCAACCGCAAGCAACTCATCTCGTGCCTGGCTCCGGACCGCCGCGTGGAAGTCGAAGTGGTCGGCACGCAGCAAGTGCAGAAGTAAATGGGTCGGCAGTAACCTCTCGGGTTACCGCAGCCTTGAAGCCCCGCCTCGGCGGGGCTTTTTCATTGTGGCGCCCTGCCGCTGGCCGCTTGCTGGCAGCCATGGCGCACCGCTTATATACTCGGGGCTCGCTCCATCACCGCGTTATCCGCTTGACGACATGACCAACGCCGACCCGCACGAACTACAGAAATTCAGCGATCTCGCCCACAAGTGGTGGGATCCGAACGCCGAGTTCAAGCCGCTGCACGACCTCAACCCGGTGCGCCTGGGCTGGATCGACTCGCATGCGCACCTTGCCGGCAAGCGCGTGCTCGACATCGGTTGCGGCGGCGGGATCCTGTCCGAATCGATGGCCGGGCTCGGCGCGCAGGTGAAAGGCATCGACCTGTCGACCGAAGCGCTCGGCGTGGCCGATCTGCACAGCCTCGAAAGCGGCGTGACGGTGGATTACGAGGCGATCGCCGCCGAAGCCATCGCCGAACGCGAACCGGGCAGCTACGACGTCGTGACCTGCATGGAAATGCTCGAGCACGTGCCGTCGCCGGCCGGCGTGGTGGCCGCCTGCTCGGCGCTCGTGAAGCCGGGCGGCTGGGTGTTCTTCTCGACGCTGAACCGCAACGTGAAAGCCTATTTGCTGGCCGTGATCGGCGCCGAGTACATCGCGCAATTGCTGCCCAAGGGCACCCACGATTACGCGCGCTTCATCAAGCCGTCCGAGCTGGCCGGCTTCATCCGCGCGACCGACCTGCATGTCGCCGAAATCCGCGGCATCACCTATCACCCGCTCGGCAAGCGCTTCACGCTGTCGAACGACGCCGACGTGAACTACCTCGTCGCCTGCCGCCGTCACGCGTAAGCGCCCACTCCGATTTCGTCCGACCGCATGAGCACGTCCCCTTCCCCGTCCGCCGCGCCCGCCTTGCCGAGCCTTGCCGCCTGCGACGCGGTGCTGTTCGATCTCGACGGCACGCTTGCCGACACCGCGCCCGACCTGGCCGGCGCCGTCCACAAGATGCAGCGCGATCGCGGCCTGCCCGAAACGCCGCTCGACCTGCTGCGCCCGCTGGCCTCGGCCGGTGCGCGCGGGTTGCTGGGCGGCGGCTTCGGCATCAAGCCGGACGCGCCCGGTTACGAAGCCATGCGCCTCGAGTTCCTGGCCAATTACGCGGCCGCGATCTGCGTAAAAACCGTGCTGTTCCCCGGCATCGCCGAATTGCTCGACGAACTGGATGCGCGCGGCGTGCGCTGGGGCATCGTGACCAACAAGGCCACCCGCCTGACCGAACCGCTGGTGGCGCTGCTCGGGCTCGTGCCGCGCGCGGCGTGCGTTGTCTGCGGCGATACCACCGCGCACGCGAAGCCGCATCCGGCCCCGTTGCTGCACGCGGCCGGGCTGATGAACATCGCCCCGGAACGGATCGTCTACGTTGGCGACGACCTGCGCGACATCCAGGCGGGCACCGCGGCCGGCATGGCCACCATCGCCGCCGCGTTCGGCTATTGCGGCGACGGCGTGGCGCCGGCCGATTGGCAGGCGCAGCATCTGGCCGCCACGACCGATGCGCTGCGTGAGCTTCTGCGCAATGTTGCGCTATAATGTCCGATCCGTGGGGGCGACCTGGTTTCGACAGGGGTTGCGAAGCGGCTAGGGCATGTCGAGGACCCGTCACCTCGTTAATCAATGGGAAAATCGTAACTGCAAACGACGATACGTTCGCACTGGCAGCCTAACGGCCGCCGTCCTCTGCCTAGTTCACTGACGGGCTAGTGTCGCAAGACCGGTAGCAATACCGACAGAGGTCATATACGTCAGTTAAGCCCTGCCGGCGCCACGACAGCAGGGTCGAAAATTTAGTGGATCGCCGTCCCGCAGCGTGTTCGTCCGCGACGTGGCGGTTAAATCAAAAGATAGAACTAAACATGTAGAACTGGTCGTGGACCGCTTCTGGACGCGGGTTCGATTCCCGCCGTCTCCACCACCTGACACCCGAGGCTGTACCCGCAGCCGGCAGCAAAGAAAAACCCGCGAAGGCGCTACGCTTCGCGGGTTTTTTATTGGGCTTGCCGGTACGCCACGCGCCTCACTTGCCGCACTTCGACTCGTCGCGGTTCACGATCTGGAGCATCGAGCGATCCGAGATCATCGCCGACAGGCGGTGCTGCTTGAGGTCGCGATTGAGCGTGACGAGCAGGTCGCCCTTGCGATAGATGTCGAGCTGCTCGCTCGCCGCGAGCTTGCGGCCAATCAGGCCGGGATAATCGGCGTCGGGCACGCGCGCGAAGCCTTCCGCGCGCAGATGCTTGCCCACACGCTCGGGCGCGCCCGCCGCGTCGGACAGGAAATACAGCAGCGCGCCGTTGCCCATCAGGCTTTTCGTCTGCGAATCCTCCATGCCGAACAGCGCGACGCCGATCGCGTCGTCGCCGAAGATCCGGCAGCTCGGCCCCGATTTCGAACTCTGCAGGTAGGCGCCGTAGTGCGGCGTGCAGGCGCTCTGGTTCGCCGGATTCGCGTCCTCGACGTCGTGCGGCATCGTGCGCAGCTCGGTCATGACGTCGCCGACGCTGTGATTCGACGTGAAGCGGTCGAGGCCCGGGCAGCTTTGCGTCGAGCTCAGCGAGAAGCCGTAACCGGCTGCCGAGGCGGCATGCGCGGCGCAAGCGAGCGTTACCGCGAGGATCCACTTATCGAATGTCATCTGGCCTGTGCCGGGCGGGTGCGTGAGAAGAGCCGCGTATTGTCGGGGATTGGCGGGCGTCTGTCGATCCGCCGCCCGCGCCTTGCCCCATCTCCCCGCCTTCCCGCCCTTCGCACGGCGTCAGCCGGCCACGGCTTCCGGCTCCGCCTCCAGGCCGAACGTCAGCCGCAGCACCTCCGCCGTTTCATCGCGCGCCAGCGTGCGCTGCGTGACGACGCCATCGGCGATCGTCTTCAGCGAATCGCCGAACAGGATCGTGCGCCCGCGCGCGTCGAAGCGCACCACCACCAGCCGCTGCACGAACACCGCGTCCGGATGCGTCGAGTTCAGATGGTTGGCCGGCGCGAAATCGACCCACTCCTGCGGCGACAGATCGAACGCGTACTGATTGGCCCACTCGCCGTTCACGCGGGCGCGCAGCAGATAGCCGTCCGCGCCGGCATCGTCGAGCCGGAACGTGTCGGCGTCCTGCGCGATCTCGGCGCCAAGGCGGTCGAGCCGCATCGGCGCGCGAATCCCGTAGCTGCCGAAGCCGAGATCGCACAGCCAGTCGGCGCCGTCGACGGAGGCGACGACCGCCATGTGCGTCTTCGGCCGGCGCACCGGGTAGAACATCGGCCGTGCGGCAACGAAGCGATAGGGAATGCCGAGCGCGTCGAGCGCCATCGCGAACAGCCCGTTCACCTCGTAGCAATAGCCGCCGCGCCGCCGTTCGACGATCTTCTCGACGATCTCCTCCGGCACCAGCGACACGTAACGCCGCGCCTGCACGTCGAGGTTCTCGAACGGCACGGCGAACAGTTGATGGCGCATCAGCGCGGCGAGCGTTGCGCTATCGGCGGCGAGCGGGCCGTCGTAGCCGATCCGGTCGACATAGCGTGGTAAAGAGAAATTGGCGGCTTTCATGGTGGGTGTCCTCGCGGGTCGGGGCGCGCGGGTCGCGCGGCGGGTGATACCCGGTGCGGCGGCCTGAGCCACGGCCTCACCGGAAACGAGCACCGATGGTGTCATCCGGCCCATCGCACGCCTATACACAACAGCGCGCGATCTGTTACATAACAGATTCGCCCGAACGCCCGCCTTCACCCCCACGACGATGCCGAACGCCCCCGCCCCGCTCCCGCGCTATCAGCAACTCGGCCGGCAACTGCGCGACGGCATCGCGCAGGCCGGCCTCGCCGACGGCAGCCGCCTGCCGTCGGTGCGCGTGCTCGCGGCGCAGCACGGCGTCAGCGTGACGACCGCCCTGCAGGCGCTGCGCTGGCTCGAGGCCGAAGGCGCGATCCGCGCACGGCCGCGCTCGGGCTATTTCGTCGCCGCGCCCGCCGGCCAAACCGCTGGCGATACCACCCGCCCCGCGCGCTGGGCCGCGCCGTTGCCCGAACTCGACGCCCAGGCGCGCGATCATCTGGCGATGGTCGGCGCACCGTGCGAATTCCAGCTCGATCTGGCCGCCGGCGAGCCGTCGCTGTACCCGGTCGAGCGCTTCGGCGTGCTGCTGCGCCGCCTCGCCTACCGCCATCAGGACCTGCTCGGCGCCTACGTGCGCGGCACCGGCTACCCCGAGCTGCGCCGCGAGATCGCGCGCCAGGCGATGCAATACGCGTGCGAACTCGATCCGGACGAAGTGATCGTCACGAACGGCTGCGTCGAGGCGATGAACCTGGCGCTGCGCGCGGTCACGCGGCCCGGCGACGTGGTGGCGGTCGAATCGCCGACCTACTTCGGGCTGCTGCAGATGCTGCGCGCGCTCGAACTGACCGTGCTGCCGATCCCGTGCACCCCGCGCGACGGCATGGATCTCGCGGCGCTGGCCGACGCGCTCGATCGCGCGCCGGTCAAGGCCGTGGTCACGATCGCGAACGGCAACAACCCGGTCGGCAGCGTCGCGCCGGACGCGGCCAAGCGCGCGCTGGTCGAACTGCTGGCCGCGCGCGGCATTGCGCTGATCGAGGACGACATCTTCGGCGACGTCTGCTTCGGCGACACGCGCCCCCGCCCGGTGCGCGCGTTCGACACGGCCGGCAACGTGCTGTTGTGCGGCGGCTTCTCGAAGAGCCTGTGCCCCGGCCTGCGGCTCGGCTGGATCGCGGCCGGGCGCTACACGGAGCGCGTCAAGGCGCTCAAGTTCACCACGAGCATGGCGACCGCCGAATTGCAGCAGGCCGTGGTGGCCGACCTGCTCGCGAGCGGCGGCTACGCGCTGCATCTGCGCAGGCTCAAGGCCGCCCTGCAAGCGCAGCAGCGCAGCCTGCGCGCGGCGATCCTGCGGCATTTCCCGGCGGGTACGGCCGTCAGCGAGCCGGCCGGCGGGTTCGTGCTGTGGGTGCAACTGCCGTCGCACGGCGCGCGCCGGCCCAGCACGCGTGCGCTGTTCGAGCGGGCGCGAGCGGAAGGGATCGGCGTGGCGCCCGGGCATCTGTTCGGCATCGACGGCGCGTTCGACGATTGCCTGCGCGTCAATGCCGGCTACCGCTGGCGCCCCGAGCTCGAGCGCGCGATCGCGCGGCTCGGCGCGCTCGCGGCCGATCTCGTCACGGCGTAGCGGCGCATCACGGCCCGACGCGGAACACGCGGTCGCCGCCGATCACATAGAGCCGGTCGCGCGAGCGCGCCGTGCCGATGTCGTAGCCGCCCGTGAACGCGCCGAACGCGGGCAGCACGCCGAGCCGCTCGCCGAACCGGAAGCACGGCAGCCGCGCATGATCGCCGCGCCCGGACAGGCGCAGCATCGGATGCTCGTGGCCGGCCAGCGCGTAGGCGCCGTCGACCGTCCGCGGGTGATGACACAGCGCCCACGGCCCGAGCCGGTAGGGCTCGGTCACCGTTTCCACCTCGAACTCCGCCGCCAGTTCCCCCGCGTGCCGGTCGTGATTGCCTTCGACCAGCACCAGCCGCAAGCCGCGATGCGCACGCCGCCAGGCCCGCAGCGGCGTCAGCATGTCGTCGGCGTGCGATTCGCGCGCATGCAGCAGATCGCCGAGAAACACGATCGACTCGGGCAGATACGTGGCGATCAGCCGATCGAGCCGCGCGAAGGTTTCGCCGGTCGAACCGGCCGGCACCGGAATGCCGCGCGCGCGAAACACGGCGTCCTTGCCCAGATGCGCGTCAGCCACGAACAGGCAGCCGAGCGCCGGATCGAACGCGGCCCGTTGCGCGGTCAGCACCAGCGCGTGGCCATGCAGGTCGATGGTCAGTGCGTCGGCCGTCATCGCGCGCCTCCGCCCGTGCCGCGCATCGCGGCCTTTTCCAGATCGGCGAGCATGCGCGCGACGCGATCGGCGAGCGTCTCGGTCGTCACCTTCTCGCGCAGCCGCCCGACGATCAGCGGGAACGCGAACGGCGTCGGCTTGTTCGGCGTGCTCAGCGCGAGCCGGCTCGTGCCCATCCGTTCGAGCGCGGCGCGCATCCGGCCCAGTTCGAGCTCCTGCACCAGCACCTCCTCGTCGGCCTGCGCGAGCAGCAGATTGCCGCTGTCGTGCTTGCGAAAGACTTCGTAGAACAAACCGCTCGACGCCTGCAATTGCCGCGCGCTCTTCTGCTGCCCCGGATGCCCCTGGAACACCAGCCCCGACACGCGCGCGATCTCGCGGAAACGCCGCGCCGACAGCTCCGACGCGTTCAGGCTCGCGAGGATGTCGTGCGCCAGATCGTCGGTGGAGAACAGCCCGCCGTCGATCAGCGCGCGCCAGTCGAACGGCTGCGCGGACAGCAGTTCGAAGCCGTAATCGTTCATCGAGATCGAGAACGTGCTCGGCTGGTCGCGCGCGACGCGCCACGCGATCAGCGACCCGAGCCCGACATGCGCGGTGCGGCCGGCGAACGGATAGCAGAAGAAGTGATGCCCCTCGCGCGTGCGGATCGACTCGGCCACCAGCACGCCCGGCGCGGGCAGCGCCGACCAGCGCGCCTGCAACTCGAGCAGCGGCCGCACGGCGCGCATTTCCGGCTCGTCGTAGATGCCGTCGCCGGCGCGCGCGAGCATCGCGAGCGCCGCGTCGGCCAGCTCCGACGACAGCGGCATCCGGCTGCCGGCCCATTGCGGCATCGCCCCGCGCGCCGACGTCGCGCGCTTCACGTAGGCGGTCATGTCGCGCACGCGCACCAGCTCGAGCGCGCGGCCGCCGAACATGAACACGTCGCCCGGCTTCAGCCGCGACACGAACGCCTCCTCCATCGCGCCGATCCGGCCGCCCGACAGGAACGCGACCTGCATCGTTGCATTGCCGACGATGGTGCCGACGTTGTTGCGATGACGGCGCACGAGTTCGTCGCGCGGCACGCGGTAGACGCCGTCGTCGCCGGCCACCACGCGGTGATAGTCGGGATACGCGCCGAGCGAGCCGCCGCCGCGCTCGACGAACGCCAGCGCCCAGTCGAATTCGGCGTCGCTCAGGTCGCGGTAGGCGTAGGCGCTGCGCACCTCGGCGAGCATCGCGTCGCGCGTGAAGCCGCCGCCGATCGCCACCGTCACCAGATGCTGGACCAGCACGTCGAGCGGCTTCAGCGGCATCTCGCGCGCCTCGATGCGCCCCTCGCCGATCGCCTCGCGCGCCGCCGCGGCCTCTACCAGTTCGAGCGCGTGGGTGGGCACGATGGTCACGCGCGAGGTGCGGCCCGGCGCGTGGCCCGAGCGGCCCGCGCGCTGCATGAGGCGCGCGACGCCCTTCGGCGAGCCGATCTGGAACACGCGGTCGACCGGCAGGAAATCGACGCCGAGATCGAGGCTCGACGTGCACACCACCGCCTTCAGCCGGCCCTCCTTGAGGCCGAGCTCGACCCAGTCGCGCACCTGCTTGTCGAGCGAGCCGTGATGCAGCGCGATCAGGCCGGCCCAGTCGGGCCGCCGTTCGAGCAGCGCCAGATACCAAAGCTCGGCCTGCGCGCGCGTGTTCGTGAACACCAGCGCGCTCGCGGCCGCGTCGATCTCGTCGGCGACCGCGCCCACCTGGCGCGTGCCGAGATGGCCGCCCCACGGAAAGCGCTCGATCGTGTCGGGGATCAGCGTGTCCACCACGAGCCGCTTCGGCACCGCGCCGCTCACCACCACGCGCGGCGTGCGCACCGAATGCAGCAGCGCGTCGCCGGCGAGCGGCAGGTTGCCGAGCGTCGCGGACAGCCCCCACACCTGCAACTCGGGCCGCCACGCGGCGAGCCGCGCGAGCGCGAGCTGGGTTTGCGTGCCGCGCTTGCCGCCGAGCAGTTCGTGCCATTCGTCGACCACCACGAGCCGCAGGTGCGCGAGCGTGTCGCGCGCGTTGGCGCGCGTCAGCAGCAGCGACAGGCTCTCGGGCGTGGTGACGAGCGCGGACGGCATCCGGCGATCCTGCCGCGCACGTTCGGCGGACGGCGTGTCGCCGGTGCGCAGGCCGACCGTCCACGGCACCGACAGGTCGGTCACCGCGCCTTGCAGCGCACGGGCGCTGTCGGCCGCGAGCGCGCGCATCGGCGTGATCCAGAGCACCGTGAGCGGCGCGGGCAACGCGCCTCGACGAACGCCCGCCACCGCGGCCGGCTTGGCCGCTTTGGATCGAGCCGCCGGCTCGCCGCCGAACGCGGCCAGCGCGCCGATCCAGACGGCCCAGGTCTTGG
>NZ_JAAGPF010000804.1 GCF_017104645.1 Burkholderia sp. Ac-20379 | reverse complement strand
CTTCGCGGCGCGTGCGCTGTGGGGCCTGTGGAATGCGGCGATGGCGCAGGGCGACGTGCATGCGGCGCTGCGTTACGCGACGCGCTTCGAATCGCGCGCGCAGGGCAGCGGCTCGCGCTGGCTGGCCTTGTGCGCGAGCACCACGCTGGCGGCCTCGCTGCATTGCTTCGGCGAGCACCGGCAGGCGCGCGAGCGGCTCGAGCGCGTGCTCGCGGAGCTCGACGCGGTGAGCCCGACCGAGCGCGCCGACGCCGATCTCGCCGTCGATCCGCGCATCTTCGGCACCGGCACGCTGGCGCGCATCGTCTGGATGCAGGGCGATGCCGCGCAGGCGTGGCGGCTGGCCGAGCGCGCGCTGAACCACGTGCGCGCCGACATGCTGGAGCCGTCGCTGTGCCACTTGCTGGCGGCGGTGGTGGTGCCGCTCGCGCTGGCCTGCGGCGAAACCGAGGCGGCTTCGCGCCACTTGGCCTTGTTGCGATCGCAGGCGGCGCTCAACGGTTTCGACGGCTGGGGCGATTACGCCGATTGCCTGGCCGGGCAGATGGATTGGCAGGCCGGGCGCGAAGCGGAGGGGCTCGCGAAGCTCGAAGCGGGGCTCGCGCAATTGTCCGCGCGGGGCCTGAAGCGGATGATGGCGCCGCTGGTGGCGGCGTGCGCCGAGGCGCTGGCCCGGGCCGGGCGCATCGAGGAGGCGCAGGCGTGGCTCGATCGCGCGCAGCGGCACGGCGAGGCGCGCGGCGATCACGGCTTCGCGGCCGAACTGCTGCGCGTG
>NZ_JAAGPF010000803.1 GCF_017104645.1 Burkholderia sp. Ac-20379 | reverse complement strand
ACACCTACGGCGGCTCGTTCCTGTATCACCTCGACAACAACCAGGTGGTGGTCGGCTTCGTGGTCGGCCTCGGCTACTCGAACCCGTATCTGTCGCCGTTCGAGGAATTCCAGCGCTACAAGACGCACCCGGAAATCCGCACGTTCCTCGAAGGCGGCAAGCGCGTGTCGTACGGCGCGCGCGCGATCACCGCGGGCGGGCTGGTGTCGCTGCCGAAGACGGTGTTCCCGGGCGGCGCGCTGGTGGGCGACGACGCCGGCTTCCTGAACGCCTCGCGCATCAAGGGCAGCCACGCCGCGATCAAGACCGGCATGCTGGCCGCCGACGCCGCGTTCGAGGCCGTGCAGGCCGGCCGCGAGCGCGACGAGCTGACGGCCTACCCGGAAGCGTTCAAGCAGTCATGGCTCTACACCGAGCTGTACAAGGCGCGCAACTTCAAGCAGTGGATGGCGAAGGGCCTGTATCTGGGCACGCTGATGGTGGGCATCGAGCAGAAGCTGCTGGGCGGCAACGTGCCGTGGACGCTGCATCACCAGCACGCCGACCACGAGATGCTGAAGCCGGCCTCGCAATGCACGCCGATCCCGTATCCGAAGCCGGACGGCAAGCTGACGTTCGACCGCCTCTCGTCGGTGTTCATCTCGAACACGAATCACGAGGAGAACCAGCCGGCCCACCTGACGCTGAAGGATCCGAGCGTGCCGGTGAACGTGAACCTGCACACCTACGCGGGCCCGGAAGCGCGCTTCTGCCCGGCCGCCGTGTACGAGTTCCAGAAGA
>NZ_JAAGPF010000802.1 GCF_017104645.1 Burkholderia sp. Ac-20379 | reverse complement strand
CTGCGCGACGGCGATGCCGCCCGACGACGGCGGCGGCATCCCGCACACCGTCCACTTGCGGTAATCGCTGCAGAACGGCGCGCGCGGCACGGCGCGATAGCGCGCGAGATCCTGCGCGCTCAGCAGGCCGGGATTGGCCGACTGGCCCACCTTGGCGGCGATGTCGCGCGCGAGCGGCCCGCCGTAGAACGCGTTCGCACCGCCCGCTGCGATCTGCCGCAGCGCGGCGGCCAGCGCCGGATTGCGCAGCAGCGTGCCGGCGGCCTTGGGCCGGCCGTCCTTCTCGTAGAAATAGTCGCGCGCGGCCGGATCGTTGCGCAGCCACGGATCGCGCGCGATCTGCGCGGCCAGGCGCGGGCCGATCGAGAAGCCCTGCGTGGCGAGCCGGATCGCCGGCTGGAACAGCCGCCGCCACGGCAGCTTGCCGTGCGCGCGATGCGCGAGTTCGAGCATCCGCAGCATGCCCGGCGCGCCCACCGGCCGGCCGCCCGCCGCGCTCTGCGCGGGCGGCAGCAGCTTGCCGTCGCGGTCGAGGAACAGGCGTTCGGTGGCGGCGGCGGGGGCCGTGTCGCTGCCGTCGTAGGCGTCGGTGGTCGTGTCGTCGGCGTAG
>NZ_JAAGPF010000801.1 GCF_017104645.1 Burkholderia sp. Ac-20379 | reverse complement strand
CCACGCGGCCGGCGCCGAGCTGATCCGCCCCGCGCGCATGACCAGGCAGGCGCAGCTTGACGACACGTTCGGCGGCAGCCTGTTCGCCGCGTTCGGCATCGCCCGCGCCGCCGCGAAGAAGGGCGTGCTGGCCGACGGCGGCTCGCTCGTGCTGATGTCGTCGGTGGCCGCCTCGACGGGCCAGGTCGGCATGACCGCCTACTCGGCCGCCAAGGCCGGCGTGGAAGGCCTGGTGCGCTCGCTCGCCTGCGAACTGGCGCCGCGCCGGATCCGCGTCAACGCGATCGCCGCGGGCGCGGTGCGCACCGCGATGCACGAGCGCCTCACGCGCGGCAGCCCCGACGACGCCGTGGCCGCCTATGAAGCCAGCCATCTGCTCGGCTTCGGCGAACCGGACGACATCGCGCAGGCCGCGCTGTTCCTGCTGTCCGACGCGAGCCGCTGGATCACCGGCACCGCGCTCGCCGTCGACGGCGGCTACCGCGTGCGCTGAGGATCACCCCATGAACGCATCGCTCACGGCCGCGCAGGCCGCCCCGCTCGTCCAGGCCGCCGCGCCGGACGCCACGCGCCTGATCGTCGCCGGCGGCGGGATCGGAAGAGCACACGTCGGAACTCCAGGCACCATAGAGTAACCCGGATGCCGTCCTCTGCTTGAAAAAAAAA
>NZ_JAAGPF010000800.1 GCF_017104645.1 Burkholderia sp. Ac-20379 | reverse complement strand
CGCTCAGGCGCCGGCGGCCGGCGAAGCCGCGTAGCGCGCGATCAGCACGTCGAGGTTGGCGTGCGCGCGCGCCGTGAGCGGCGCGAATTCGGCGGAGAGGAACAGCGGCGCGTGTGCGCGCAATTGCTGGAGCGCGCGGCGGCGCCCGTCGCGGAACGCTTGCGACGGCGCGTCGGGCGCCTGGCCCCATTCGCGGGCGATGTCGCGGTCGTAAGCGGCCAGCCGCTCGGGCGGCGCGGCGAGGATCGCGAGATCGGCGTCGAGAAACAGGGCCGCGGCACGATGGCGGTCCGGATCGGCTTGCCAGGCGTCGTGCAGCCGGTGCGACTGGGTCGCAATCACGAGTTCATGTGCGAAGCCGATGGCCGCGGCATGCTCGGCCATCCAGCCGGGCGGGCAGTGCGCGGCCGTGATCGCGTCGAGCCAGCGCGCGCTGCGCGGCTCGTTCTCGGCGTAATCGGGCGGCGCGGTGGCGTAGACGACATCGTGCGCCCACACCGCCAGCTCGATCGCCTTCCAATGCGGGATCTGCCGATACGGCGCGAGATGCGCGAACAGCTCGGCCAGGTGCGCGAGCGTGTGATAGAAGCGCTGCGGCTCCCGATACGCCCGCTCGATGTGCGGCCAGACGGCCGGCGTGCCGAAACAGGCATCGCAGCCGTCGCGCAGCGCGTCGAGCGTGGCGGAATCGGGCGCACGCATCGCGGCCGGCGTATCAGGATTCGTCGGCCGCGGCGCGCGGACGGCGCGCACGCGGGGCGCGGGCCCGCTTGGCCGGCGCCTTGTGGGCCGGGGC
>NZ_JAAGPF010000799.1 GCF_017104645.1 Burkholderia sp. Ac-20379 | reverse complement strand
GCTGGCTGGCGCCGGGCGGAGGCGGCCGGCCCGATGCGCGAGTCGGGCGACACCGCCGCGCGCGGCGTCTCGCTGTGGCGAGTGGCGATATGCCTGGCGGGGATCGGCGCGCTGGCCTGCGCCGCGTGGTGCTGGCTGGCGTCGGGCGCATGAGCGATCCCGCGTGCGGCGCGATCGCTCGGCTGCGCTCAGTCGGGGTTCGGCCCGGCCAGCGTCCGAAGCTCCGACATCCCGCCCGGCGCGATATCTTCCAGCACCTCGGCGAAGCTCTTGCCGACCAGCCGCCGCGCGCGCTTGAGCAGCACCGGCAGCGGGCTCGACGGCTCGGCGCGTTCGTAGTATTCGCAGAGCTCGTCGAGCCGGCGGATCACGTCGGCCTGGCTGGCGATCGTGTCGGGGCGAGCGGCGGCGGCCGGTGCGGCTTCGCCGTCGCTGCCCGGCGTGCCGGTCGCATCCGTCGCGTCCGTCGCGTCCGGTGTTCCGCCGGCCGTGGCCAGTTCCGGAAAGCGCCGCGCCAGTTGCGCATCGACGAACTTGCGCAATTCGTCGATATCGACGCCCAGCA
>NZ_JAAGPF010000798.1 GCF_017104645.1 Burkholderia sp. Ac-20379 | reverse complement strand
GCACCGCAAGCGCGTGGCGCGCGCCGAGCCATTGCTGACGCAGCGCCGGCAGCGACGCTTCCAGGCTGGCCGCGCTCTGCTGCGCGCTCAGCATGTCGGCGCGCGAGGCCGAACCGAGCCGGTTGCGCCGCACGGCGTCGTCGGCCTGCTCGCGGGCCAGCGCGACCAGCCGTTCGGTGGCCTGCATCTGCTCGGCCAGCGCGGCCGACGTGATGGTGGCCGTGACGATGTTGGCCGCCAGCGCGCGCCGCGCCGAATCGAGCTGGAACGCGCTCACGTCGACGCGCTTCTGCAATTCGCGGTTCGCGAAGCGCGATGCGCCGAACAGGTCGATCGTGTAGCTGGCCTGCAACTGGCCTTCGAACAGGTTGTAGAGCGCGGTGGGCGGGCCGAGGTTCGGCACGCCGAGGCCGCGCTGGCGCGAGGTCTGGCCGCCGAGATCGATCTCCGGCAGCAGCGAGCTGCCGACCTGCGCGCGCAACTGCTCGCGCGCGGCCTGCAGCGCGTGGGTGGAGGCGGCCAGCGTCGGGCTGGCGCGCAATCCCTCGTCGACCAGCGCGTCGAGCTGCGGCGAGCGGTATTGCTTCCACCACTCGGGCACCGGCTGCGCGCCGACGTCGAAGCGCTGGGCCACGCCCTGCGCGGCGACGGTTTGCA
>NZ_JAAGPF010000797.1 GCF_017104645.1 Burkholderia sp. Ac-20379 | reverse complement strand
CGAGCCGCGCGGCGGCATCGACGAGCGCGGCCGGCGCGGCGGTGGGGGCCGCGTCGTGCAGGCCCGGTTGCGTCAGCGCCGCGAGCAGGGCGCCCGCGATCGCCAGCGCAATGCCTTCGCCGGCCACGCGTGTCGTGCTGAAGATGCCGGCCGCCATGCCCGCGCGCGATTTCGGCACCACGCTGATCGACAGCCCATCCATCAACCCCCACGGCAAGCCCGCGCCCACGCCGATCAACAACATCGGCCCGATCGCGGCGGCGTCCTGCCCGCCGCGCAGCGCCGCCGCCAGCAGATGCAGCCCGGCCGCCGCGATCGCCAGCCCGATGCCCGAGATCGCGCCGGCCGACAGCCAGCGCGTCAGCGTGGCCGCCACGAACGGCACCACGAGCATCGGCGCGGACAGCGCCAGCATCAGCCACGCGGCGTGGATCTCGTCGTAACCGTCGACGCCGATCAGGCGCAGCGGCAGCACCACCAGCAGCACGATGTAGCAGTAGCAGGTGGCGATCGGCAGCACCTGCACGCCGACGAAGCGCGGATAACGGAACAGCGACAGATCGAGCATCGGCCGTTCGGCCCGCAGCTCGACGATCACGAACGCCGCCGCGCCCAGCACGAACGCCGCCAGCAGCCCGATCACGACCGGCGACGCCCAGCCGCGCGTGGGCGCTTCGATCAGGCCCCAGGTGAAGCAGCCGAGCGCGGCCGTGAAGCTCAGCGTGCCGGCGCGGTCGAGGCGGCGCGCGTGCGGATCGCGCGATTCGCGCATGCGCGGCGCGCCGACGCCGAGCGACCGCG
>NZ_JAAGPF010000796.1 GCF_017104645.1 Burkholderia sp. Ac-20379 | reverse complement strand
ACACGACGCTCTTCCATGCTCCACGGCGTTGCCCGCGCTGGGCCGCAGCGCGGCCGGCGTGCCGCAAGCCGACCCGGCGAAGCTCTACACGCCCGCCAGCGTGCCCGACGACTGGTGGAAGCTCTACGCCGATCCCGACCTCAACGCACTGGTGGAAGAAGCGCTGCGCGCCAACCTCGACCTGCGCCAGGCCGCCTCGACGCTGGCCGCCGCGCAAACCGCGCTCGATCAGGCGCGCGCGGCGTGGCTGCCGTCCACCAGCGTGTCGGCGAGCTACGCGCGCGAGCGCAACAACGTCTACGGCGCGTCGGGCCTGCATCGCTTCAACGCGGCCGGCATCAATCTGGGCGTGTCGTACGAGGTGGACCTGTTCGGCCGGATCCGCCGCGCGGTGGAGGAAGCCAGCGCCACCTACGACGCGCAAAACTTCGCGTTCGCGGCCGCGCAGATCAAGCTGGTGGTGAACACCGTCGACGGCTATCTGCTCGCGTGCCAAGGCAACGCCGCGCTGGCCAACGCGCGCGATCAGCTCGGCATCGCCGATCGTCAATACCGGCTCGCCGAGCGGCTGCACGCGCACGGCGCGGCGGCCGACGTCGACGTATTGCAGGCGAAGGCGCAGCAGCAGGCGCAGGCCGCCACGATCCCGAACCTCGAAGCCAACCGCCAGGCGGCGCTGTATTCGCTCGCGGTGCTGCTCGGGCGCGCGCCGTCCGACCTGCCGGCCGCCGCCGAGCGCTGCAGCGCGCCGCCGCGCATCGCGCACACGCTGCCGGTGGGCGACGGCCTGAGCCTGTTGCGCCGCCGTCCCGA
>NZ_JAAGPF010000795.1 GCF_017104645.1 Burkholderia sp. Ac-20379 | reverse complement strand
CGCGCTCGCGACGCGGCTGCTCGGCGACCGCATGGAAGCCGAGGACGTCGCGCAGGAAGCGTTCATCCGCATCTGGAAACAGGCGCCGCGCTGGAAGGACGGCGAGGCGCGCTTCGACACCTGGCTGCACCGCGTGGCGCTCAATCTCTGCTACGACCGGCTGCGCGGCCGGCGCGAGGAGCCGCACGACGAGATGCCCGACGAACCGGATCCGCAGCCGCGCGCCGACGCGCGGCTCGAAACGCTCGAACGCGACGCCCGCGTGCGCGCGGCGCTGGAGGCGCTGCCCGCCCGGCAACGGGAAGCGCTCGTGCTCCAGTACTATCAGGAACTGTCGAATATCGAAGCGGCCGGCCTGATGGGCATCACGGTGGACGCGCTGGAGAGCCTGCTCTCGCGCGCCCGGCGCAATCTGCGCGCGCAATTGGCCAACGACGGCCGCAGCGAGGAACTCTGATGACACCCGAACGATTCCGCATCATCGTCGAGGCCTACGGCGCGGATTCGCGCCGCTGGCCCGACGCCGAACGCGACGCCGCGCGCGACTGGGCCGGCGCGCACCGCGAGCAGGCCGGCGCGCTGCTCGCCGAAGCCGCCGAGCG
>NZ_JAAGPF010000075.1 GCF_017104645.1 Burkholderia sp. Ac-20379 | reverse complement strand
GCCGCTGCCCGGTCGGCTGCGGCTTGTTGCCGCGCGGCCTCGGCGGCGGCGCGATCCTCGGCCGCCTGCTTCGCTGCGGCTTGCGCTGCTTCGCGATCCTCGGCCGCCTGCCGCGCTTCGGCTTGCGTGGCTTCGCGCTCGGCCAGCGCCTGCGAAATCGCGGCCTTGGCCGTGGCGCACTCGCTCGCCGCCTGCTGCGTGGCGAGTTCGGCGGCGTCGCGTTCGGTCGTGGCCTGCTTGATGGCGAGATCGGCCGCTTCGCGTTCCGTCTGCGCCTGCTTTATTGCGCGTTCTGCGGCATCGCGCTCGCTTGCAGCCCGTTTTGTTGCGGTTTCCGCGGCTTCGCGTTGCGTGGCGGCCTGCTTGAGCGCGGCGTGGGCCGCTTCGCGATCGGCGCCGACGCGCACGGCCAGCGCTTCGGCGGCCGTCTTGTCGGTGACGGCCTGTGCGGCGGCCGCTTCGGCTGCGGCCTGCACGGCGCGCATCTGTTCATGGAGGGCTTCGGTGGCCGCGCGGTCGGCGCTGGCCTGCTTGGCGGCGAGCTCGGCCGCGGCCTGCCCGGCGGAAAACTGTTCGGCGGTGGCGCGTGCGGCGCTCGCTTCCTCACCGGCGGCTTGGGCGGCGGCCCGATCGGCAGCCGCGGATTCGATTGCGGCCTTCGCGGCGCCCGCGACCGTTTGCGCGGTGTGGATGAGCTGATCGATGCCCGCACCGAGCGCTTCGATCTGGTCGTTCAGGTTCATGCGTGCCTTCTCTACGTAGGACCCGCGATTTTAACCGGTGCATCGCGCCCGGTTCGACCCCGACGTGTAACAAAGTGCTGGTAATGCGGCGATGCACGCACCCGGCACCTCGCCGGCGCTCAGCGCGCGAGGTAGCCCGCCTCGCGGAACCAGCCGAGCGCGTCGGCGAGACCTTCGCGATACGGCCGCGCGCGATAGCCGAGCTCGCGCTCGGCCTTGGCCGACGTGAAATACATCTTGTTCTTCGACATCTTCAGCCCGTCGACCGTCACGAACGGCTCGCGCTTGGTGAACTTCGCGACCACCTCGGCGGCGTATGCGATCGGGTAGAGCGGCCCGCGCGGCAGTGCGATGGTCGGCGGCTTGCGGCCCACCATCTGCGCGATGTCGGCCAGCATCTGCTGCAGCGGCAGATTCTCGCCGCCGAGGATGTAGCGCTCGCCGATGCGGCCCTTGTCGAGCGCGAGGAAGTGGCCGTGCGCGACGTCGTCCACGTGCACGAGATTCAGGCCGGTGTCGACGAAGGCCGGGATCTTGCCGGTGGCCGCTTCGACGATGATGCGCCCGGTCGGCGTGGGCTTCACGTCGCGCGGGCCGATCGGCGTGGACGGGTTGACGATCACGGCCGGCAGCCCGTCCTCGGCGATCATCCGCTCCACGGCGCGCTCGGCCAGCACCTTGCTGCGCTTGTAGACGCCGATCGCGCCTTCGGGCGTCAGCGGCGAGGTTTCGTCGGTGGACTGGCCCGAGCTGGTCACCTTCAGCGTGGCCACGCTGCTGGTATAGACGATGCGCTCGACGCCCTCGGCCAGCGCGGCGCGCATCGTCGCGACCGCGCCTTCGAGGTTGGCGCGCTCGATCTCGAGCGGGTCGGGCGCCCACAGCCGGTAATCGGCCGCCACGTGCAGCAGGTAGCGCACGCCGCGCAGCGCCTGGCGCATCGAGGCCTCGTCGCGCATGTCGCCGGTGACGATCTCGGCGTCGAGCCCGGCGACGTTGGTGCGCGGGCTGGAGGCGCGCACCAGCACGCGCACCGCATAGCCCTTGGCTTGCGCGATGCGCGCCACCGACGAGCCGACGAAGCCGGACGCGCCGGTCACGAGTACGAGATCGCGTTGTGTATCAGTCATGCCATTCCTTGATGTCGCGCGGCGCGCGGCGGTTATGCGTGATGCGCGATTGTACGTGCTGCGCATGGCGCGGGCGCCCGGCGCGCGCCATGCGACGCGACTACAATGCGGGGCTTCGATGCAAACGGATGGGGAACGACATGAGCGGCAACGATCTCGACGAACGGGTGGAAACGATCTACGTGCGCGTGCGCGGCGTGGTGCAGGGCGTCGGCTTTCGTCATGCCACCGTGCGCGAGGCGCATTCGCTGAAGTTGCGCGGCTGGGTCTCCAATCTCGAGGACGGTTCGGTCGAAGCGATGATCCAGGGGCCGGCCGCCGAGATCGACCGGATGCTCGCCTGGCTGCGTCACGGGCCGCCCGCCGCGCGCGTGAGCGAGGTGGAGTTCGAGGAACGCCAGACCGACAAGCGCTTCGAGCGATTCCAGCAAAACTGATCGGGGCCGCGGGATCGATGATTCACGAATTTCCGGAGGCGCGGCGCGGCCTGGCGCTGTCGGTGGCCGCGTCGGCGCTGTTCGCGCTGATGTCGGTGTATGCGAAGCTGCTCGCGCCGCTGACAGGCCTCGACATCTTCGCGTGGCGCATTGTCTGGACCTTGCCCGGCGCGCTCGCGCTGGTGGCGATGCGCGGCCGCCTCGGCGAGCTCGCGGCACTCGTGCGGCGCATGGCCGGCAACCGGCGTGTGGCGCTCGCCGTGATCGGCGGCGCGGCGCTGCTCGGCATGCAGCTGTGGCTGTTTTTGTGGGCGCCGCTGCATGGCCGCATGCTCGAGGTGTCGCTCGGCTATTTCCTGCTGCCGCTGACGATGGTGCTGGTGGGGCGCTTCGTCTATCGCGAATCGCTGTCGATGCTGCAATGGTGCGCGATCGCATTCGCGGCGCTCGGCGTGCTGCACGAGTTGTGGGTGACCGGCGCGTTCGCGTGGCCGACGCTGGTGGTGGCGATCGGCTATCCGCCGTATTTCATGCTGCGCCGGCGCATGGATGTCGAGCCGCTCACGCTGTTCGCCGTCGAAATGCTCGCGCTGCTGCCGGTGGCGGTGCTCACGCTGCTCACGATCGGCACGCCGGTGAGCGGCCACACGCTGTTGCTGTCGGTGTGGCTGCCGGGGCTCGGCGTGCTGTCGACGCTCGCGCTCGGCTGCTATCTGAAAGCGAGCCGAATGTTGCCGATGGCGCTGTTCGGCATCCTCGGCTACGTGGAGCCGGTGCTGATCGTCGCGGCCGCCGTGCTGCTGCTCGGCGAATCGCTGAGCGCACAGCAACTCGGCACGTATTTCCCGATCTGGATCGCCGTCGCCCTGACGGCGTGGCACAGCTATCTGATCCTGCGTCGCGTGCAGGCGCACTGATGGTATGCGGCGGCGCGCACCACGCGTGTGCGCGTCGCGCCGCTTCCCGTGTTTTCTTTCGGATCGCATAGTAAATTCCGCGTGCGCCGTTTCGATTGTTTCGTTCTGCGATCAAACATGACAAAAACCGATGACGGATCGCTGACGCTTGTCTGGCAAGGCTGACAGTCACTAAACGGAAGAATTCGTTGCATTTTGTTACTTAGGGTATGCCCGTAGCGGCGTATAGACTTTCCGGACCGTCCCACTTTCGCATGCGGTCTCTTCCCGATGAACGGTCCAGTCTTCGCCCCCGCGCTACGGTGCATGCGAGTCAGGCATACGTGTCTCGCCGCGCGCTTGTCGCCGCCCCTCGCCACGCAATGCTTCGCTCTCCTTTCGATTTCCGGTTGGGCCTGCGTTCGCGCGCCGCTTCGTTCCGAGCGTGCGTCATGGCAGTGACCGACGCACGCCACGCCACCGCACCGGCGCGCTCCGGCCGCGTGATCGAAATCGACTTCTTTCGCGGCATCGTGTTGTTGATGATCGTCGTCGACCATATCGGCGGCAGCATCGTCTCGAAGTTCACGCTGCATTCGTTCGCGCTGTGCGACGCCGCCGAAGTGTTCGTGTTCCTCGGCGGCTTCGCGGCGGCGAGCGCGTTCGTCTCGATGTCCGAGCGCTATGGCGCCGACGTCGCACGGAAGCGCTTCATGCGGCGCGCGGTGCAGATCTATCGCGCGTTTCTCGCCACCACCACGCTGATGCTGGTGGTGTCCGCCGTGCTCGATCATTACGGCATCGAATCGCCGAATCTCGCGCTCGACGATGTCAGCGTGATGCTGGCCACGCCGTTGACGGGCCTGATCGAGGTGCTGACGTTCCAGCGCCAGCCGTATCTGGCGTCGGTGCTGCCGATGTACGTGCTGTTCGCGCTCGCCGTGCCGGCCATCGTGCCGCTCGCGCGCCGCTGGCCCGTGTGGCTGTTCGCCGGCAGTTGCGCCGCGTGGCTTGCGTCCGGGTGGCTCGGCGCGCAATTGCTCGACACGCCGTCGTTCAAGTGGAGCTTCAACCCGTTCGCGTGGCAACTGATGTTCGTGCTCGGCGCGCTGGTGCGCTGCCAGCCGATCTATCGCACGCTCGCCGCGAGCCGTTACGGCGCGGTGCTGACCGGCGTGGCGCTCGGCATCGCGTTGGTGTGCGCGTACTACAAGCTGTTCTCGGGGCTGCCGCTGCCCGAAGGCGTGATGAAACGCGACCTGGCGTGGCCGCGCGTGATCAGCTTCCTCGCGGTGGCGTGGTTGATGGCCGATCTGGTGCGTTCGGGCTGGGTAGGCAAGCTCGCGCGCGCGGTGCAGCCGGTGGTGGCCGTGGGGCAGCGCGGGCTGGTGTGTTACGTGGTGGGCACCGCGATCTCGCTCACGCTCGATTCGCTGATGCACCATGCGGCGATGAGCCCGCGCTTCTCGCCGTTCGGCGTGGGCCTCGCGGCCGATACGGTCGCGCTCGGCTGCCTGCTGATGCTCGCGAGCTCGGGCGGCTGGTGGCAGCGCATGCGGCGCGCGCCGGCGTAAGGCACGACAGCATGAAGCGCCGGGCTCCGGCGCTTTTTTCTTGCGCGTCCGTTTCCGTATCCCCGCGTTTGCGCTCCCAGGTCGGATTCCGGCCGCCCGCGCCGTTCACCGCGAAGGTGAGCGAATACGGGAGGCGGAGTCGGGCGTGGGGTCGTCTTCGGGGGCTTCGTCGGCGGTGTCCGACGGATCGGCGGCGCGGGCCAGTTCGGCATCCGCTTCGGCTGCCGCCCGCGCGGCACGCAGCGCGGTGCAGCGCTGCGCGCGGCGGATGTCGGCCAGCGTGCGCACGATCCGGATCGTCCTTTTGTTCATCTCGCTCTCCAGCAGGCCCGGGGGCGGGCTGCTTTCAGTGTAGGACGCCGCGGCGCGCTTCGCCGGCCGACTGTGGCGCGCAAGCCGCGCGCCGAGGGATATTACCGAGCCGCCGCGCCGTTCGCGTGCAGAGCGGCGTTCTCGTTCTCGCGCGCCTGCGCGTGGCTGTGATGCGCGCGCGAGAGCTTCGCCATCAGCGGCAGCAGCAGGCACGACACGAGCGTGCCGCCCACCGCCACCCAGCCGAGGGTCGAGAACAGGTGCACGTACAGCGGCAGCGACGCCGTGGCCGGCAGATCGTGCGACGGCATCTGCGCGAGGTTCGCGACCACGCTGCCCAGATACTGCGAAATGCCGGTGGCGACGAAGTACGCGCCCATCATGAAGCCGCCCATCCGGGCCGGCACGTAGCGCGCGATCATCGCGAGGCCCAGGCCGCTGACGAGCAGCTCGCCCAGCGAATAGAGGCCGTAGCCGCCCACCATGAACCACGACGACACGCGGCCGTCCACGGCGAAGCGCCCGCTCGCCGCGAACACGAAGAAGCCGGCCGCCACCACGGCGAAGCCGAGCATGTACTTCACGGCCACCGGCACGTTCACGCCGCGATTCGACAGCGAGTTGTAGATCCACACCAGCACCGGGCTCAGCAACATGATCCAGATCGGATTGAGCGCCTGGAACTGGCCGGCGCTCCAGGTGAACAGCGTCGTGCCGAACAGCGTGAAGCCCGGATCGACGTTACGGAATGCGAACAAGGTCAGCGAGGTCGACATCTGCTGATAGAAGACGAAGAACAGGATCACCTGCGCGATCAGCACCAGCGCGGCGATCAGGCCCGAGCGCTCCGAGCGGTTCGCCCGCACGATCATGTAGACGAAGATCGCCAGCACCACGAACGCGGCGGTCCATACCGCCGCCACCGCCAGCGCCTTGTGGCCGAGCAGGAACGTGGTGACCAGCGCGAGCGCCACGCCGCCGGCCGCGACGGCCGCCGCGCGGCCCCAGCGCACCGGCGCGTCGTCGGGTTGCGAGCCGACGTGCTTGAGCGTGCGCTGCATCAGCAAGTAGTTGACGAGCCCCACCGCCATGCCGGCGCAGCACACGGCGAAGGCCGGGTGCCAGCCCCAGCGATCCTTGATCCACGGCGTGACGAGCATCGAGACGGTCGAGCCGATGTTGACCGCCATGTAGTAGATCGTGAACGCGCTGTCGAGGCGCGCGTCGTCGCCTTCGTAGATGCGCCGCACGAGGTTCGCGGCATTCGCCTTGAACAGGCCGTTGCCCACCACCATCACGCCGAGCGATGTGTAGAGGAACTGAAGACTGTCGTTCGGCATCGCGAGCATCAGGTAGCCGACGCCGAGCACGGCCGCGCCGATCAGCATCGTGCGGCGCGTGCCGAGCACGTGATCGCCGATCCAGCCGCCGACCGACGGCGCCGCGTAGATCAGCGCCACGAACGCACCCCAGATCAGGTTCGCGTTGCTGTCCTCGAAGCCGAGCTTCTCGACCATGAACAGCACCATCAGCGCGACCATGCCGTAATAGCCGAAGCGCTCCCACATTTCGATCAGAAAGACCGTTGCGAACGATCGCGTTTTGGAAACAGGTGTTGAGACGGGCATCGTTGTCCTCGAATATCGTTTTTAGCGCCGCATCGCGCGTGACGGGTGCGGCGGGTTCGGAATGGCGCGGCGCCGGGAGGCGGGCGCGCCGGCATGAGGGGCGACGCTCAGGCGGGAGGCGCGGTGCTGGCGTGGTGGCGACAACGTTTGCATCGCGGCCGTAGGGCAGCGTGGGCGCGCATGGCGCGCGCGGGGCGGGGAACGGCATTCATGTCGGATGAACCTCGGTGCGGCCGGATAGGGACGCTTGAAACAAGGCGGCAGGCAGCCGGTGGGCTGTGTGCCGGCCATGACGACGGGCCGGGCGCGAGGGTGTCGCGCTTCGGGGCGGCCGCATTGTCACGACGCGGTTGCCGCCCGTCACTTCGGGAAATCCCGCGACCGATGCGGCGACAACCCGTTTTTACGTGACCGGGATGGCACGCCGCGCAAACCTTTTCGTTCAGGAATGCTGCGAATCGGGCACGAATTCCGCGAGCGATCTGGCAAGATGACGCCTCGCAGCAGCGTTGCGCGGGGTGCGCCAAGGCGCAGGCCGTCTCGTTGACACGGTCACGAAGACGAAGATTAAGCCATATCGATCAAACTTCGTTACTTTCCATCAAACTTTTTTTGACGATCAGATTTCGGCCTGCTATGGTTGCTTCCACTGAAAACACGCGGCCCAGAAGTGCGGCCGTCGAGCTGGGCGGAAAGATTCGGGCGCTCAGGCAGCGCTTGAAACGCACGCTCGACGACACGGCCAGCGCCGCGGGTATTTCAAAGCCGTTTTTGTCCCAGGTCGAGCGCGGCCTGGCTTCGCCGTCGATCACATCGCTCGCCGGCATTGCGCAGGCGCTCGGCGTGAACGTGCAGTATTTCGTCGAGACGCCGAGCGAGGAGCGTTCGGTGTGCCGCGGCGATCAACTGCGCTTCTTCAGCTTCGCCGATTCGGCCAACTTGTTCGCACGACTGACGAACGTGTCGGCCGGCCGGCAGCTCGAAGCGATTCTCGTGCGCATGCCGCCGGGGCAAAAGCGCTCGGAAGTCACGACGCATGCAGGGGAGGAATTCCTGTACGTGATCGAGGGCGAAGTATCGTTGACGCTGGAAGGCAAGACGTTCGTCGTGCAGGCCGGCGACAGCGCGCATTACCTGTCGACCGTGCCGCATAGCTGGGTCAACACCGCGAAGCAGGAATCGGTGGTGGTCTGGGTCGGTACACCGCGACTCTTCTAAAAGCCGGGTCATCTTCCGTTTCTCCGAACGGGGTGTCCCCACGGAGATAATCAGGATAACGACATGAATGGCACGTCCCACAGTCCCCCGCGTTTCGCCTAGCCACATCACATAACACGCAGCGCCCACCGTTCGCTGCGCCGCCGGCTTTTCCGTTTTGCATCGTCACGTCCGTCGCGCCGTTTTCAAGGCCGCGAGGGTGGTGCTCGCGCGTGCCTGCCGTGTTTAACGTTTGCGGCAGAGGGCATGCGTGCGCCGTGACGATGCACGCGCGCGGCGGCGCAGGCCAAACCTGAGAGACACCCTAACGATGAACCGATCCGCTACCCCACGGCACCTGCGCCGTGCGCCGCGCCTTGCCTGGATGCTTCCCGTGCTGGCTGGAATCGCCGCCGTGCCGGCACATGCCGACGATGCCGCGGCCGTGCCTGCCGCTCACGCAGCGCCGTCGCTGGCGCAAGCCACCACGCCGAACGCCGTGATCGATGCCGAGGCGAACCAGGCGCCGTCGCCCGCGCCGAACGTCGATGCTTCCGCGCAATCGAAATCGCGCGGCTTCGTGCAGGACAGCCACCTCGAACTGATGTTCCGCAATTACGCCGATGCGCTCGACGCGAAGGGCGGCCCGCATCGCCATGCGTGGATCCAGGCGGTGATGGCGAATTTCGAATCGGGCTACACCGGCGGGCTGATCGGCTTCGGCGTGGATGCTTCGGTGTACGCAGCATTGAAACTGGACGGCGGCGCGGGCGGCGGCAACATGGTGCATGTGGCGAAGGGCGGCGGCGGATCGAACCAGCTCGGCTGGGCATACCCCGGCGTCTACGACGTGAAGGCGCGGATCTCGAACACGGTGATCAAATACGGCCTGCAGATCGTCGACAACCCGTTCATGGAGCCGCACGACAATCGCGCGCTGCCGCCGACCTTTCTCGGTGCGACCATCGTCAGCAACGAATTCCGCAACGTGATGCTCGAGGCAGGCAGCTTCACGAAGACCGATGCGCGCGGCCGCTCCACGCTGGTCGACTTGACCTCGCAATACGGCGGCACGCGGATCGACCGCCTCACGTATGCCGGCGGCACCTGGGATTACTCGCCAGCCGGTTCTGTCGCGCTCTACGCGAATCAGGCCGAGAACGTGTGGAACCAGTATTACGCGTCGGTGCGGCAGAGCTATGGCGCGCCGAGCGGCGTGAAGTGGACGGGCTTCGGCAACGTCTATTCGACGCACGACACGGGCGATGCACGGCAAGGCAAGATCGACAACAACGCGTACAGCCTGTCGCTCGCCGCGCAGCATGGCCCGCACGAATTGCTGCTTGGTTTCCAGCAGGTGCTCGGCGATCAATACTTCGATTACCTGAACGAAACCAACGGCATTTTCCTGGTCGACTCGATGGACGTGGACTACAACGCGCCGCACGAAAAATCGCTGCAATTGCGCTATACGTTCTACGGCAAGGACGCGGGGCTGCCCGGCTTCAAGGCGATGGTGTGGGGGCTGACGGGCTGGGGCGCGGATGGTTCGGCGGGCGCCGCGAACGATCCGACGCACGCGGGCATCTACTGGAAGGATGGCCTGCCCGTGCAGGGCCGCCATCACGAGTTCGGTTTCATCCCTTCGTACACGATCCAGAACGGCCGCTTCAAGGATACGAAGATCACCTTCATCGCGATGTGGCACGTGGGCTCGGCGCACTACTCGGACAGCACCAATCAGGAATACCGATTGGTGGTGAACCTGCCGGTGTCGGTGTTCTGAGGGTGTTTCGAGCCGCGCTTTGCGTCAGGCCGTTTTCGGCGTGGGCGCGATGCCGGCCGGTTCGATGCCGGCGATGCCGTCCAGCGGGTGGCCGGTGTCGCGCCAGGCGTCGAGGCCGCCGCGCAGCGCGAGGGCATCGGTGAAGCCGGCGTCCGACAGGCGCTTGGCCATCAGCGCGGCCGACACTTCGTTCGGGCACGAGCAATACACGACGAACTTCTGCCCGAGCGGGTAGCGCAGCGAGAATTCGCGCACGTTGCGCTCGTCGGCGAACACCGCGCCGGGAATCGAGAACGGATCGAGGCGGCGATGTTCGAGCGTGCGCACGTCCACCACCACCGGCAGCGCCGTGGGGTTGGCCAGCAGCAGTTGTTCGAGTTCGCCCACGTCGATGCGCGCGTTGGCGAGCGTGCGCAGCAGCGCGCGGCGGCGCGACCAGCGCACGCTGGCATACAGCACGAGCAGCAAACCGATCAGCACCAGTGCGGCCTGGCCGAACTGGCTCGCGCCGGCGAACAGCCAGTCGATCTGCTCGGCGAACAGCAGCCCGATCAGCAGGCCGACCGCGGCCCACAGCATCGCGCCGAGCGCGTCGTAGCCGACGAACGTGCGGTACCGCGTGCCAAGCGCGCCGGCCATCGGCACCGAGACGAGCGAGAGGCCCGGCACGAAGCGCGCGATCGCCAGCACGCGCACGCCCCAGCGGCCGAAGAACTGCTCGGTTTTTTTCACGCAACTGTCGCGCGACAGCGACAGTCGGCAGAGCGTCTTGAGCGTGCGGCCGCCGAAACGGCGCCCCGCCAGATACCAGGCGGAATCGCCGAGCACCGCCGCCACCACGGCGAGCAGCAGCACCGGCAGCAATTGCATGCCGATCATGTCGGGATGCAGCGTGGCCATCGCGCCGAACAGGATGAGCGTCGGCATCGCGGGCACGGGCAGGCCGAGCGCGGCTGCCAGCACATTGACGAACACGATGAGCGGTCCGTACCGGACGACGAGGTCATGCAGCATGGCGAACGTGACGCAAGAAAGAGAGGATGGCGTAGGAAACGCAGATGGGCCGATTATCGGCCATTTTCAAGTCAACTGAGCGTAGGTCGGGCGACCTGAGGAAGCGGTGAGCGAAGCGATTGGCGCTTGGCTCACCGTCACGGCGAGAGATCAGGAGGGCGTGCGGGCGAACGTGGCGGCGACGTGCGATTCGCCGGGCAGTTCCGCGCCATGGGAACGGATCGCGGCGATCAGCTCGGCCGGCGTGATTTCGTAGCGCACTTCGCGATGGATGCCGGGCTTGCGCTCGTCGACCTCGATCAGCAACACGCTTTTACCGTCGTCGGTGGCTTCGAGCCGCAGCGAGCGCAGCTCGCGGCCGTCGGCCGAATCCAGTTCGCTCAGGAGGGCCATCGCCCCGGAAGCACCGGTCGTGCGCATCGAACAATTCCTCGTAACGTGTCAATGGAAGATGTTGTCTTGCGAACTGCTCCGACGCAGTGTAACGCGAACCGGCCAGTTGCAACGACAATTTCGAGATTCGAGACGCCGCAAAACGGGCGACTGGTCTGACATATCGCGTTCATCGAAGCAGCCATCGCGGTGGCCTGGCGACGCGGAAAATCGATGCGGATCCGGAGGGCCGGCGTGGCGCTTTTCCGCTTAGCGGGAAAAGCGGCGATGGCGTTGCCCGGCGTGCGAGCGGGCTGCGTGGCGTGGCGCCGCGAGCCCGTGCACCAAGGTGTGGCGCGCGCCGCCGTGAAAGCCGGCGCGCGGCGCGATCCGTCAGACCAGACCGGTTGCGTAGTACACGGCGATCACGAAGAACACGGCGAGCGTTTTGATCACCGTGACCGCGAAGATGTCGCGATACGACTCGCGGTGCGTGAGGCCGGTTACCGCGAGCAGTGTGATCACCGCGCCGTTGTGCGGCAGCGTATCCATGCCGCCGCTCGCCATCGCCACCACGCGGTGCAGGACTTCCATCGGAATGTGCGCGGCTTCCGCGCCCTTGATGAAGGTGTCCGACATGGCGGCCAGCGCGATGCTCATGCCGCCCGACGCGGAGCCGGTGATGCCGGCCAGCGAGCTGACCGACACGGCCGCGTTGACGAGCGGGTTCGGGATGCTCTTGAGCGCGTCGCTCACCACGAGGAAGCCGGGCAGCGCGGCGATCACGCCGCCGAACCCGTATTCCGAGGCGGTGTTCATGGCGGCCAGCAACGCGCCGCCGACGGCTGTCTTGGTGCCCGTGGCGAAACGCGCGCTCACGCGTGGGAACGCCGTGATCACCACCAGCAGGATGCCGAGCAGCAGCGCCGCCTCGACCGACCAGATCGCCACCACCGTCTTGATCGGCGTGGTGACCGGCGCGTGCAGGCCCGGCAGCACTTCCGGCGGCACCGTGTAGTTCGCGCCGCTGTACCACTGCGGGATCCACTTGGTCAGCAGGAAGTTCGCGACACCCACCAGCACCAGCGGCGCGACGGCGAGCACCGGGTTCGGCAGCGAGCTGGTTTCGACGCGTTCCGGCTCGTTGACGAGCGACGTGCCGTAGCCTTCGCCCTTGGCCATCGCGGCGCGGCGGCGCCATTCGAGGTAGGTCAGGCCCACGATGATGATGAACACCGAGCCGATCGTGCCGAGCGCGGGCGCGGCCCACGCGGTGGTCTTGAAGAACGTCGACGGGATGATGTTCTGGATCTGCGGCGTGCCCGGCAGCGAATCCATCGTGAACGAGAACGCGCCGAGGGCGATTGCGCCCGGCATCAACCGCTTCGGAATGTTGCTCTGGCGATAGAGTTCGGCCGCGAACGGATAGACGGCGAACACCACCACGAACAGCGACACGCCGCCGTAAGTCAGCAGTGCGCAGACCGCGACGATCACCGCGTTGGCGCGCGAGCGGCCGATATAGCGGATCGCGGCGGCGACGATCGACTCCGAGAAGCCCGACAGTTCGATCACCTTGCCGAACACGGCGCCGAGCAGGAACACCGGGAAGTAGAGTTTGACGAAGCCGACCATCTTCTCCATGAAGATGCCCGAGAAGACGGGGGCGACGGCGGCGGGATCGGTGAGCAGCACCGCGCCCAGTGCGGCGATCGGCGCGAACAGGATCACGCTGTAGCCGCGGTAGGCGGCGAACATCAGGAACGCCAGCGCAGCAAGGACGATGATGAATGACAAGTGAGTCTCCTATTTATTGATTCTTTCGATGTGGACGGGGTGTGTCCGTCCACGCCTGCTGCCGGTGCGTGCGCCGCCCGATTCGCAGGACGACGCTGTGGTGCAGATTTCATGCCAGAGCGCTTGCCGCCTGGGCGGCCGGCCGCCGAACGCCGCTTGGGCCGGGATTTCGCCGTGTGCCGAGCGATTGCCGCGATCGATTCTACCGAAGCCGTCCCGATTCCAGGACAAAGTCTGCCGCGCAGTGCCGGAAAACCACGCGCAGTGATTGCCGGGTATTGCTCGGCGGGTTTTTGGTGGCTGTCTCCGAAATGGGATAATGCGTCCCGATTCGGAGACGGCACGCATGCTCCGACAATAAACGGAGACGACGACACCATGATGAACGACTGGTCGAACCTGCCGGCCGGCTACGGCGACGTGCTGGCGCGCGCCGCCGAATCGCTGTTCCGCACCTTCGAGCATTCGAGCGCCGGCACGCTGATCGTCGATCGCGACGCGCGCGTCGTCTGGATCAATTCCCGTTATGCGGCCCGCTTCGGTTTCGCCGATCCTCGGCAGGCGATCGGGCTCGATTGCGAGGCGGTGATCCCGCACAGCCTGATGCGCGAAGTGGTGGCGACCGGGCGGCCCACCCTGCTCGACATCATGGAAACCGGCCGCGAGCCGCTCGTCGTCACACGGCTGCCGCTGCTCGACGAGGCCGGAGAGACGGTTGGCGCGATCGGCTTCGCGCTGTTCGACGAACTGAAGACGCTCACGCCGCTGTTCGCGCGCTACATGCAGGTGCAGCAGGAACTGCTTGCCGCGCAACGCTCGCTGGCGCAGGCGCGCCGCCCGAAGTACACGTTCGCGAGCTTCGTGGGCACCAGCGCGGCGAGCCTCGAAACCAAGCGGCAGGCGCGGCGCGCCGCGCTCGTGGATGCGCCGGTGCTGCTGCTCGGCGAAACCGGCACCGGCAAGGAGTTGCTTGCGCATGCGATCCACGCGGCGTCCGCGCGCGCCTCGAAGCCACTCGTGACCGTCAACGTGGCGGCCATTCCCGATGCCCTGCTCGAAACCGAATTCTTCGGCGCGGCGCCGGGCGCCTATACCGGTGCGGATCGCAAGGGCCGCATCGGCAAGTTCGAACTGGCCGACGGCGGCACGCTGCTGCTCGACGAGATCGGCGACATGCCGCTGCCGCTGCAGGGCAAGCTGCTGCGCGTGTTGCAGGACAAGGAGTTCGAACCGGTGGGCTCGAACCGGATCGTACGCGCCGACGTGCGGATCATCGCCGCGACCTCGGCCGATCTGCCGACGCTGGTGGCCACCGGCCGCTTCCGCGCCGATCTCTATTACCGGCTCAACGTGCTGACGCTGAACCTGCCGCCGCTGCGGGAACGCGCTTCGGATATCGAGGCGCTGGTGTATGCGACGCTGGAGGAACTGGCCGCGCAGCACGGTCACGCCGCACACTGCACGCTGACCGCCGACGCGCTGCGCCTGCTCGCCGCGCAAGCCTGGCCCGGCAACGTGCGCGAGCTGCGCAACACGCTCGAACGCGCGCTGATGCTCTCGGACAGCGCGCTGATCGACGCCGAGGTGCTGGCGCCGTTCGTGGGTGCGGGCACGGCGGCCGGCGCGCTCGGCCCGCGCGTGGCCGACATCGAGCAGGCGCCGCCGACGGCCGCCGCCGTGCCCGAACCCGTTGCTCCGGCAACCGTCGCCTACGCCGATGCATTCGCCGAATGGGAGCGACGTTTCCTCGTCGAGGCGCTGGCGGCGAGCAGTGGCCGCGTTGCGGACGCGGCCGCGCGCATCGGTATCGGGCGCACGACCTTCTACAAAAAGATCGCCGCGCTCGGTATCGATGCCTGACATCGCCATGGCGGCGGATTTCGCGCGTTCGCGTTTATTGTTCATGACTCGCAATTACACCTCGGGCGCGTAAGCGGATGGCGGCCGAATATACGGAGCGGTATATCGAGAGTTTAAGAATATTCATCATTTTTAAATCGAATAAATCTGACTTATGGCCTTGAATATGGCGTCGGCATGCGGGTTTGGCGAGACGGCAGGATCGCGAGCTTTCGTTTAACGGCGAAATGGCGCTGGCCGCCGCGAATTCGTCAGGCCCGGTCAAGCGGCCGGTAAGCCATGGTTCGAGGGGCAATGGCCGTGCCCGGCTTTCGTGTTTGGCCGACGGGCTTGCCGATTGAACCGTTTGCATCGGACATGACGTGTTTTCTCGCCCGGCAAATCGACTGCCGCGCCCTACGGCGTGGCATACTCGCGTCGTCCCGAAAGCACACAGACCGGAACCCTCCATGACAGATCGATTGGCGTCGGCGCCCTCGGCGCGCAAGCCGGCCGCACGAATTTTCCTGACGTTTGCCCTGTTTGCCAGCCTCGCCGGCTGCGGCGGCGGCGCGCCTTTATTTACGCCCGACGGCCGCGCCACGACGCAGGTTTCCTGCTCCGCCGCAGGCCCTTGGGATGCCTGTTTCGAAAATGCGCGCGGTATTTGCGGCGGCGATGTCGATACGGTTCGGCAATCCGTCGATAACGGCAGCCGCACGCTGCTGTTCGCATGTAAAGCCAAAAGCACCAATTGAGCGGTGGCGTCTCGTCGGTCAGCCGGGACGCAATACAAAAAAATATCAACCGCGCGTAATTTGATTTCTATACTGTCCAAATAACCAAACACGGAGTGCGATCCGATATGGCGACTTATAGGCAACTGACCGTGCAGCTCGAGAAGCTGCAGCAAAAGATCGACAAGGAACGCGAAAAGGCGATCAGCGATGCGATTGCCGATATCAAGGCAAAAATCGCGGAATACGACATCACGCCCGAAGAGCTCGGTTTTCGCAGTGCTGCCACGGCCGTCAAACCGAAGAAGCCGCTCCCGCCCAAATACCTGAACGCGAAGACGGGCGACACCTGGAGCGGCCGTGGCCGCGCGCCCGCCTGGCTCGGCAAGAACCGCAACCGCTTCCTGATCAAGGATTGATTCCCGAAAAGTCTCACCTTTGACGGTTTCTCCAACGGCGTGAATCGACAGCCTGTCGTTCGCGCCGTTTTGTTTTTCCGGTTTCATGCGCGTGTGAAACAATTCGGAAATTATGTTTCCCGAAAGCGATTTAGCGTAACGCCGTGTAGATTGCCGGTTAAATACCCATAATGACCGGCGATTCCGGTCTTTTTGCGCACCGGCGCCGCGCGCAGGCATGTTGCGCCGGGCTTGCGGCCAGCCGCCATTCGGCGCCGTGCGGAACACGCCTTGCGGCCGCTCCCGAACTTCCTCACCTTCGCTCCCGAACGTTCTCACCCAGCCTCCCGTATCGGCTCACCTTTGCGTGACGGACGACCGCGTTGCTTCCGCTGCTGCGTCGTGCGATCGGGAAACATCGTGACGTGGATCGGCGCGCCGCGACAGTCGGCCGTTCGGCATATAGGCAGCCCCGGGGCCTTCGCCTATGCTACGGCTCACTGTCGCATCCCACGCGGCAATCCAGAGGAGGAGGCGCCGTGACCGTTCGCAATCTCGATGCGTTGTTCCAGCCGAAGTCGGTGGCCGTGGTGGGCGCGTCGCGCCGTGAGGGCAGCATTGGCGCGATCGTCTGGCGCCGCGTGCTCGATGGCGACTTCGGCGGGCCGGTGTGGCCCGTCAACCCGAAGTACGACGAACTGAGCGACCTGCGCGTGTATGCCCGCGTCTCGCAGTTGCCGGCCGCGCCGTCGATGGCGGTGATCTGCACGCCGCCCGCCACCTGGCCCGGCATCGTCAAGCAACTCGGCGCGCTGGGTGCGCGCGGCGCGATTCTGGTCGGCGAGGCGCGCACGGCGGGCGAGCGTACCTCGGTCGAGCGTGCGCTCGAGGCGGCCAAGCCTTACTTGCTGCGCATCGTCGGCCCCGGCAGCCTCGGCATCGTCACGCCGCGCCTGAATGCGCATTTCGGCGCACCGGCCTACCGCGTCCATGCGGGTGGCGTGGCCTGGGTGTCGCAGTCGAACGCGCTGACCAACGCCGCGCTCGGCTGGGCGCATGCGCGCGGGCTCGGGTTCTCGCATGCGGTTGCGCTGGGCGACGAGGCCGACGTCGATGCGGGCGATGTGCTCGATTACCTCGCGAGCGATCCGTCCACGAAGGCGATCCTGCTCGAACTCGACAGCGTGAAATCGGCGCGCAAGTTCATGTCGGCGGCGCGCGCGGCCGCACGCAACAAGCCAGTGCTCGCTTTGCGTACCGGCCGGGCGGATCCGGGCGACGCGCTCTACACGGCCGCGTTTCAACGCGCTGGCATGGTGCGCGTGGAGGCGCTCGACGATCTGCTCGACGAGATCGAAACGCTCGGCGTCGGCCGCATCCCCACCAGCAACGCGGCCACCGTGATCACGAGCGATGCGGGCGTGGCGAAGCTCGCCGTGGATGCGCTCGGCGCGGCGGGCGACCTGCGGCTCGCGCCGTGGTCGCCCGCCGCCACGGCCGCGCTGTCAGCCGCGATGCCGATGCCGCGCGGGATCGAGGCGGGCAACCCGCTGCTGCTCGGCGACGATGCGCGGCCCGAGGCGTTTGGCGCGGCGGTGCGCGCGCTCGGTGCCCAGCCCCATGCCGGCACGCTGTTCGTTGTGCATGCAACGTCCCACAGTGCGCCGGTCAATTCGGTGGCGCGCGAGCTGATCGAAGCGCAGCGCAAGGCGCCGCACGGCATCGTCGCGTGCTTTTTCGGCGGCGTGGATGCCGCCGTGCGCGATGCGCTGCATACCAACGGCATTCCCGTGCACACCACGCCGCAACGGCTGGCGCGCGCCTATGCGCGCCTCGTCGATTACCGGCTCGGCCGCGAATTGCTGATGCAGACGCCGGAAGGCTCTCCGCCCGAAACACCGGCTTCGGTCGTGCAGGCTCAGGAGGAGGCGCGCGAGGCCGCCGCGCGCGGCCCCGTCGAGTCGAGCGGCGAGCCGGCGGCGAACTGGCTCGCGCATTTCGGCCTGCGAGCCGCGCGCGGCGATGCACCCGATACCGATTCGCCCATCGTGACGGTTGGGGTGGAGATGATGGACGACCAGAACTTCGGCCCGGTGTTCCGCTATTCGGTGCCGTCGGCCGATGGCGCGTCCTCGCCGTTCGTCGTGTATGCATTGCCGCCGTTCAACACGGTGCTCGCGCGCGCGGTGGTGCGCCGTTCTCCGCACGCGCAGCGGGCCGCGCCGGAGCCGCTGCTCGAGGCCTTGATGGCGTTGTCGCAGGCGGTGTGCGAGGTGCGGGAGCTGGTCGGGCTGTCGCTGGCGTTACGCGTGCTGCCGCAGCGCATCGAAATTGACGATGTGCGTTTGCGGTTTGCCACCGGGCGCGGGCGGCTGGCGATCATGCCGTATCCGCGCCGGCTGGAGCAGCGCGTCGACTGGCGCGGCACCACCATGACGGTGCGGCCGATCCGCCCCGAGGACGAGGCTGCGCACACGGCGCTGCTCGGCGCGATGACGCCCGACGATCTGCGCATGCGCTTCTTCGGTTCGATCCGCAGCTTCGATCACTCGCAGGTCGCGCGCATGACGCAGATCGACTACGACCGCGAGATGGCGCTGATCGCCACGGCCGACGTGGCGGGCGGGCAGCGGCAAACGCTCGGCGTGGTGCGCGCCGTGGCCGATCCGGACAACGAAACGGCCGAATTCGCGATCGCGATTCGGCCCGATCAGAAGGGCAACGGCCTGGGCCGCTTGCTGATGGCCCAGATCATCGATTACGCGCGCTCGCGCGGCACGCAGTGGCTGATCGGCGAAGCGCTGCGCGAGAACGGCGCAATGATCGGCCTGGCGCGCGCGGCGGGGTTCACGGTGTCGTCGAGCGAGGAGCCGGGGGTCGTTGCGTTCCGGATGAAGCTGCAAGACTGAACGCGTGAAGGAAAACGCAGAGGGTGAGGAGGTTCGGGAGGCGAAAGGTGAGGTTTTGCGGGAGGTGATGGGCGCCGGGGCCACGCAGTAGCGACGGGTGGCGCAATCTGCGCTCCGCACAGCCGCCGGCGCAGGCGGGCGAGAAGCCCGCGCTGCACGCGACGCTGTACGCGATTTACGCGGCCAGCTTGGCGGCGGCGTCGTCGATCAGTGCACGCGACAGGGCGAGCTCTTCGAGCAGCGGCTCCGTGTAGACCGCGCCGGTTTCGCGTTCGAGGCGGGCGATTGTCAGTGCCGAACGCGCCGTGTCCTTCGGCATTGCGATGAAGCGCTTCACCGATTCGCCGCCGGTGAAGGCGTCGAACAGGGCGGCGCGCACGTCGTCGGGCAGCGTCTTGGTCCACTGGTAGGGCTTGCCGTTGAACGTGATCGACGGCGGCAGCACGCGTTCCTTCTTGCTGGCCGAGATCAGGCCGTAGGTGCGGGCCGCGTCGCCGATCTGTTCGGGCGAGAACAGTTCGTCGGGCGAGATATCGAATTGGGCGATGTACGACTCGATCGCCTGCATGGCGGCGGCCCGGTCGTCGCGCTTTTTCTGCGCGCGGGCAACGATGTCGCGCAGTTCATCCGCCTCTTCGGGCGTGATCGTGAAGCTTGCCTGCTTCTGCTGAAGTTCGGAGAAACGCTGGAATTCGAGATCGGTCAGAAGTTTGGCCATGAGGGTCATCGTGAGCGCGCCGCTCGGAAAGCGGGCGTCGTTTGCGGAAGGGGCCGCCATTTTAGCGTCGTGTGGCGATGCGATCCAGCGCGCGGTTGCCGTCGCCGGTTCGCGCGCCGCTGCCGGAGCGCTGTGGCCGGGCGCCGGCGGCCCCCCCGCGGCGTGCGCGCCGTTCTGTCGCATGGGGGATTCCCCTGCGGCCCGCTTCGATGCTTCGCCTCCGGGGGAACGGCGCCCCGTCGGTCTCAGGCCGCCTGCAGGTCGCTCATCGACAGCCCGCCCGCAGTGCGGCGCAGCAGCTCGGTCACCTCGTCGAGCGACGGGCCGCCGGTTACGTCGATCCGCTGCACGTAGGGGCAGGTCAGTACGGCGATGGCCTGGCCGGACGGCCCGAGCACCGGGAACGCCAGATCGGTCACGCCGTAGGCGCGGCGCGATTCCTGGCACAGGCAGCCGTCGGCGCGCAGGGCTGCGGCGGTGGCTTCGAATGCGGCGGCGTCGAACGGCGCCGCGCCGGCCAGCCTCGCGTGCTCGCTGGCCATGTGCTCGCGCTGGCCTGGGGTCTGGAATGCCAGCATCAATTGCCCGCAGGCGGTGTCGGCCAGGCCGAGACGCGAGCCGAGGCGCACCGAGATGCCCCACGCGCCCGGGTCGTCCACCTGCGCGATCACGAGCAGGCTGCCGCGATCGTAGACGGACAGGTGGCAGGACTGGCCTGCCGTGTCGGCGAAGCGCTGCATCAGCGGCAGCGCTTCGTCGATCAGGCGGTTCATCGGTGGATGGCGGTGCGCGAGCGCGAACAGCTTCAGGCTCAGCGTGTAACGGTCGCCGCCCGACGAGCGCGTGACGTACTGGCGTGCCACCAGGCGTTCGAGCATCCGGTAGATCTCGCTCGCGTTGCGGCTCAGTTGCTTGGTGATCTCGGTGCGGGTCAGGCCTTCTTTCTGCTCCGCGAGCAATTCGAGGATGTCGAGTCCCTTGTCGAGCGCGGGGGCGCGGTATCGCTCGACTTCCTCGAGGTTGCAGGGGGTGACGGCGGGTTTCGCGAAAGAAGCGGGTGTGATCGGCATGGTGATTCGTCGTTGCATGGCCGGGCGACCGCGCGCCGATGAGGCGGCGAGGGCGCCCGGCCGGGGCTTACAGGAATTCGGTCGGCGCGGCGCGTCTGGCAGTGAACGCGCGGTGCCGCCACCGGGCGAACGCCCGGCGCAGTTGCATCGATGAGGCTGTTTATCGCAGCGCAGTAAACGAAAAGGAATAGATCGTAAGCATGATATCGCCCGGTTGGCGAGTGAATTAAATGATGGGGTTCGATCCGAATGACGGCGATCCGTCGCAAGGCCCGTCGCGTCGTGGTCATGCCGCCGAGCGGGCGTTGTCAAGCTGTTGTCGCATGGCAACATTCGATGCGATCGAGACCCGATAACCGTCATATTTCACTAAACATTGCGTCATCGGGCGTCTGTTTATCGCGAGCTGGTGCGTTGTCGGATGCGTCGTTCCGGCGGCGGTGCGGGCTTGACGCCGGTGCGCTGTCGCTCCCATTCCCTTGGCCGCTCCGGGCCGGTTTCGGAAAGATGCGGCAACACGCCGAATTACGCCGAAGCACGCCGAAACATGCGCCATCGGTGAATGCGCCGCAGCCCGCTCGAGTCACGCATGCATCCAGAAGCCGTCGCGCTCGATCCAGATAGTTGCTTGCGCACTCAACGAATTCCGCGCGGTTTATCGATCGCCTCTGGCGGGCGCCTCGCCGCCCCGGATTCGATTCGCCGCCGGCGGCCTTTTCAGCGTCCGCTGATTTATTACGGAGCCGGAGAACCACCTGGTAAAAATGATTGGTTCCGTATTCAAAAAGCCACATCGAAACCGGGTTGCACCTCGATTAGCTCAACCCCATAAATTCCCCGGAAATTGCCGCTGGGATTGACTCGGAAAGGCTTTCCGGAAGGCTGCCCGGCATCTGTAGGCACGATGCGGGGTGCGATCCTCGTTGCGTTTCCCGACCCCGTATTCATTTCAATGAATCGGGAATGCAAATGCATAAATTATTCCGGGTAAGTAAGCGGTCTTTCGTGACGTTTCAGATAGTTGTTTCGTGCGAATCTCGATTTGCGTCGCGGTTTGCCCGAATGGCGGGCGCATCGCAAGACGTCTTTTCCACGAAATGCTACGGAGCTCACCATGGATCGCGTTCATCCCTCCCTTCTCGCCACCGGTTCGTTGCTTGCCGACCCGATCATCCCGCCCGTCGATTTGCCGCTGCGCAGCGAACGCCTGCCGTTTACGATCCGCGCCGTCTACGACGAAGCGGATCTCGAGCGCGTGGTGGCCATGCGTCGTGCCGCCTATGGACGTCACACGCCGGAATTCGCCGAAACGATGGCGGTCGAGGCGATCGATCGCCGTCACGACACCGTCGTGCTGCTGGCCGAATCGCGGCTCGATCGCGAGCCGGTCGGCACCATGCGGATTCAGACCAACGCGCAGGGGCCGCTGCCGCTTCAATCGTCGGTGGCGCTGCCCGATTGGCTGACCGATTGCCGGCTCGCCGAGGCAACCCGGCTGGCGGTGCGCGGCGGCATGATCGGCCGCGCGGTGAAGGTCGCGCTGTGCAAGGCGCTGTTCGCGTACTGCCGCGAAGCGGCGATCGATTGGATGGTGATCACCGCGCGCGCGCCGCTCGATCGCGACTACCAGTCGATGCTGTTCGACGACGTGTTCGGCGCGAACGAGTTCTTCCCGATGGCGCACGTCGGCGGCATGCCGCACCGGGTGCTGGCCAAGCCGGTTGCGGCGGCGCAGCGCCGCTGGGCGGAAGTACAGCATCCTCTGTATGGCTACGTGTTCGAGACGCATCATCCGGATATCGACGTGACGCCGCGCCGGGCCTGATGCACGGGCCGGGCGGCAGGGTGTTGCGATGACCGGTGCGCCCGGCCTGCGGGCCGGGCGCATAGGCCGCTTTCGACCATCATCCTTCACATTTAAAGGCAGCCATTTGCATGAAGGCCGATTAGAATCGGGAACGTTTCGGGGTGCGACAGGAGGAGAGGGGTTATGCGGTTGTCCGAGTGGGTTTCAGGATTCAGACAGCTGGCGAGCGGGCGATTTTTCGACCGCGGCTTCGACCTGTTCTCCATCTATCTGGTACCCGCGCTGCTTGCCGTTTCCACTGCGCTGTTCTTCTCGGTGTCGCCGTCGAGCAACGTGGCGATCGACACCGTTCCGCTCGACTTTCACGCCTATATCGATCGCACCGGCCAGGCCTCGGCGGCCGACGCCGCGCGCGAACTGAACGCCGCGCCGCTCACGCTCCGCTTCGGCACCCATCTTTCCGAGCATCCGGTCTGGATGCGGCTCGACAGCCAGCCGGCCGCCGCGCAACCGGATACCCACGATTACGTCGCGTTCGCGTCGCGGCACGCCAAATCGCTGTCGTGCTGGAACGCCGAAACGCTCGCGCCGCTCGGCCGCGCCGACCGCCTTGGGACGCAAGGCGCGATGCAGACGGCCGCCGCCGGCTTCGCGCTGCGCCTCGACGCGGCCAACGAACACGCGGCCATTCTCTGCCGCGGCTTCTACAGCGGCCCGGCCTACGTCACGGCGAGCCGCCTGACCGGGCGTGCGCTGTCGGCCACGCGCCTGCAGTTCGAGCGCAACGCCTCGCTGATCTGCGGCGGGTTGCTGATGCTGGCGATCTTCATCTTCGTCACGGCCGTGATCAACCGCGAGTGGACCTACGTGGTGTTCGCGGTGTGGCTGGTCGGCAACCAGCGCCTGGCCGCCAACGCGCTCGGCTTCGACAACATCTGGCTCGACCACGCGATCCCGCCCGGCTGGATCGATTTCGTTCGGCAACTGACGTTCTCGGTGTACTACATCGTGACGGTCTCGCTGTTCGGGCGGCTGTTCCGCCGCGAGATCGGCCAGGTATCGCTGCTATGGCTGCTGAAGATCGTCCAGGTGGGCGGCGGCGTGCTGCTCGCGCTGGCCCTGGTGTTGCCGTACCGGCTGTATATCCCCGCGCTGTGGGCATTGGCCGGCGCCGGCATGCTGCTGCTGCTGTTCGTGCTCGCGCGGATGCTGCTGCGCGCCCGCACGCGCACCGTGATCTGGTACGTGGCCTCGCTGTCGGTGGTGCTGTTCTCGATCCTGTCCGAAGTGTTCGCGGCGGCGCTCGGCACGCGCATGCTGTTCGGCGTGCTGAACCCGGTCGCCACGTCGCTGGCGTCGAGCATGATGGCGGCGTTCGCGATCGCCGAGCAGATGCGCGCCGATCGCGCCCGCCGCCAGCAAACCGAAACCGAGCTGCGCAACACCTACGAGCTGACGCCGATCGGCCTGTTCACGCTCGATCGCGACGGCCGCTTCGCGCGCGCGAACCCGGCGCTGCTCGCGATGCTCGGCCTCGATCGCGATAATTACCGCCAGCGTCTCTGGACCGACTTCTTCGACGCGGGCTCGTGGACCCAACTGCGCGCGCTGGCCATGCAAGGCGGCGCGAGCGCGATCGAAATCAACGGCACGCAAGGCGCCCCCACCTCGAACCACCGCTATTCGCTGCGTGCGATCTTCTCCGAGAGCGCCTACGAGGGCTCGCTGGAAGAGGTGACCGAGCGCGCCGAGGCCGTCGCGCGGCTGCATTACCTGGCCGAGCACGATTCGCTGACGCGCGCGCTGAACCGCCGCGGCATCGAGCATGTGCTGGAAGGCCTGCTGTCGGCGCGCACGCCGTGGTCGGTGGCTTATGTCGACCTCGACCGCTTCAAGCTGATCAACGACATGTTCGGCCACGCGTCGGGCGACGAGGTGCTGCGCCAGCTCGTGGTGCGCATGAAATCCTGTCTCGACGGGCGCGGCGTGATCGGCCGGATCGGCGGCGACGAGTTCGTCTGCGTGTTCGCCAACACCAGCGTCGACGAGGCCGCCGCGCTGTGCCGCCGCCTCGAAAGCGCGATCAGCGCGTTGCCCTATCCGATCGGCAGCCGCGCGTTCCGCGTGCGCGCCTCGATCGGCGTGGTCGAATGCCTGCCGAACATGTCGGTGCAGGACGTGGTCGCGCACGCCGATCTCGCCTGCCGCGAATCGAAGCGCGACGGCAACGGCAAGGTGATCGTCTACCGCAGCGACGCGCTCGACGTCGAGCGCCGTTCGCGCGACATCGCGCTGATCGGCACGCTCAAGGAGGACACCATCCCCGACGGGCTGCTGCTGGCCATGCAGCCGATCGTGTCGGTCTCGCACGCGAGCGAGGCGCTCGATTTCGAGGTGCTGCTGCGGCTGCGCCGCGAGGACGGCGCGATTATCAGCGCAGTCGATTTCATCGACGCGTTCGAGCGCTCCGGCACGATCGGCGCGATCGATCTGTGGGTGCTGTCGATGGTGCTCGACTGGATCGAGACGAACCAGCACACGCTGGTCAAGACGCGCTTCATCTGCGTGAACCTGAGCGGCGCGTCGCTGAACGACGAGCGCGTGGTGGCCGAAATCTTCCGGCGGCTCGAGGCGCACGCGGAGATCGTCCATTTCCTGTGCCTGGAGATCACCGAAACGGTGGCGCTGCACGACCTCAAGACGAGCCAGCATTTCATCGCGCGCGCGCACGACATGGGCATCCGCATCGCGCTCGACGATTTCGGCGCGGGCCACACCTCGTTCAAATACCTGAAGGCGCTGTCGGCCGATGCGCTGAAGATCGACGGCGAATTCGTGAAGACCATGTGCGAGCACCCGGCCGACATCGCGATCGTCGAATCGATCGTCAACCTGGCCAAGAACCTCGGCATGCGCACCATCGCCGAATGGGTGGAGGACGTGAAGACCTTCGAGGCGCTGCGCTCGATCGGCGTGGATTACGTGCAGGGCTACGCGGTGGGCCGGCCGGCCGCGCCCGAGCAGATCCTCGCGGCCGGGTCCGGCCTCGATTTCGTGCAGCTCGAGGCGATCCGGCGCGCGCTGGCCGAGCCGGCGCATGCGGGCTCGGGCGGCGGCGCATCGTTCGAGGAAGGCTGAGCCGGAGCGGCGCGGCGGACCGGGCGGGAAAGCGGCGGAGAAGGTGGCAGGAAGAGCGGCGCGCGACACCGGCCCGATGCGAGGAGAGGAGGAGACCCGCAATCGAAACCGGCGCGCGCCGCAAGCCGTGAACAACGAGAAATACAAGCACCGCTACGACAAACCGGGGCCGGCGGACCGGCCCGGTTTTACATCACATCGCTATCGGGATCAGAAGTCGGTCGTCATCGACAGCCAGATCGAACGCGGTTCGCCTTGGGTCAGGTAACCGCCGCTCGATGCCGCCGCCCAGTACGACTTGTTCGCCACGTTGCGCACCGTGATGCGGAACGTCGTGTCCTTCTTGAACAGTTGCGTCTTGTAGCGCGCGCCGAGGTCGAAGCGGTTCCACGACGGGATCGACATCGTGTTGGCCGAGTCGACGTATTCCGAGCTGGTGTGGATCCAGCGCGCGGTCAGCGTCGCGCCCTGCAGCATCGGCAGGTCGTATTCGACGTTCGCGGTGAACGTGAACTTCGGCACGCCGATCGGACGGTTGCCGTCGTTGGTGCCGCCGGCCGTGTCCTGCAGCGTGGCGTTCAGGTAGCTGGCGCCGCCGATCAGGCGCAGGCCCTTCATCGGTTCGCCGTTGACCGAGAATTCCACGCCGCGGTGACGTTCCGTGCCGTTCGCCGCGAAGATCCCGGTCGTCAGGTCCGTGTTCGCCATCGGCTTTTCGATCTGGAACAGCGCGAACGCTGCGCCGAAGCTGCCCGCATCGTACTTGGTGCCGACTTCATACTGCTTCGAGCGGTACGGGGCAAGCACTTCGCCGAAGTTGCGCGCGTTCTGCGGCGCGGCATCGCCGGCCGTCAGCGCTTCGGTGCGGTTGGCATAGATCGACCAGTCGTTGGTCGGCTTGAACACGATGCCGAACACCGGCGACGTGACCGACTTGTTGTACACGCTGCTGACCGTGCCCGTGTAGCCGTAGTTCGTGGTGGCGATCGCCTGGGTGCGGGCGCCGAGCGTGAACAGCACGCGATCGTTCAGGAAGCCGAGCGTGTCCGACACGGCGATGGAGCGCGTCCAGGTCATGGCCGTGGTTTCCGGATCCGACAGGTTGCCGCCCGAGCCGACCGTGGCCGGATACGGCACGGCCGCCGGGTTGACCAGCGACGACGAGAACGAATTCGCGAACGTGTAGGCCGATTGCGAGTTCAGGCGCGTGTAGGCCGCGCCGAGCGACACCATGTGCGAAACGGGGCCGGTCGTGAAGCGGCCGCGCACGCCGGCTTCGGCCGATTGCGCGTCTTCCTGGTGCGGCACGCCGAGGCGGCTCATCGTGACCGCGCCGGTGGCGGCGTTGTAGGTCGGCGACGTGTATTCGCCGTGCTCGTCGGTGTGACGCGCGCCGCCTGCCACGTAGGCCGTCCAGCCCGGGGCGAAATCGTATTCGGCGCGCAGTTGGCCGACCGTGTCTTCCAGATCGCTGAACGCCCACGGCTGCGAGTAGTTGCCGGTGGCCGACGGCGGCGAGGGCAGTGCGCCCGTGCCGCTGATGTAGACCACGTTGCGGCCTTCGTCGTCGCGCACGCGCTGGTGCAGGAAGTCGGCGTACAGGCGCAGCTTGTCGCCGCGATAGTCGAGCGCGAGCGCTTGCGTGCTGGCGCGGTGGTGAGCGTCGTCGATGTCCGTCGAGCCGCCGCTGACCGCCTGGTTGGCGCGAATGCCGAATTGGCCCGTGCTGCCGAATCGGCGGCCGATATCGATGTGTTCGCCGACCTGGCCGCCGGTGCTGCCGTCGAGCGTGACACGCGTGAGCGGCTTGTCGTCGGCGCGCTTGAGCTGGATGTTGATGCCGCCGCCCACCGCCGAACCGGTCGGCGAGGCGCCGCTCAGGAACGCGTTGGCGCCCTTCAGCACGTCGATGCGTTCAACCGCGTCGGTGGCCACGAGCTGACGCGGCGTGACGCCGTACAGGCCGTTCATCGAAATATCGTCGCCGGACAGCGTGAAGCCGCGGATCACGAACGTCTGCGAGAAGTTGCCGTAACCGAACGCGGTGCGCACGGCCGGATCGTTGTCGAGCACGTCCGCCAGCGTGCGCGCCTGCTGATCTTCGATCAGCTTCGACGTGTAGGTCGTCATGCTGAACGGCACGTTGATGTTGCGCTGCTTGCCGAGCACGCCGTAATCCGCGCCGCGCGCCACCTGGCCGCCGCCGAACGTCGGCGAGAGGTCACCCGGCAGTTCCTCGACCTTGCCCTTGACGGCGACGGTCGGCAGCGAGGCGGTGGCGCTCGCGGCGGACGTGCTGGCCGGGGTGGCGGGTGCGGCAGTGGCGGTTTGCGCCGAAGCGGCGGCAGGGAAGGCGCAGGCTGCCGCGAGCGACAGGCAGGCCAGGGAAATCGGCGAGAGAGCCCACGAGGGCGAACGGTTGCTGGATGACATAGGACGCACTAACGGATTGATGAAATCTCCGTCCCAGGGCGTCGTTCGGAATCCGGGCGGGCCGGCCGTTCCGTCAATCGGTCCTGCGAGTCTGGACGAAGCGGGACGGCACTTTTATTGAGCCGCGACTATAAATTAAATGCGAATCATTGTCATCTTTAAAGTAATTCTCATGTAGGTATGTAACAACAGCGCGGGCCAACGGCTGCGGGGAAAACGTGTGAAAGCCCCGCTGGGCAAGGGTTTTGCCGGTCGGGTAGTGAGGCGATGTGACGCGCCGGGCGGCCCGGCGCGCCGTCAGCGGCGGCGTTTCGGCGGCGTGGCACCCGATCCAGTACCCGGTTCGGGGCGCGATCCGGGGCCGGATGCGGTGTTCGATGCGGCGGCCAGCTTGCGCCACAGCGTCGTCTTGCTGATGCCGAGCACGGCGCAGGCGCGCTCGCGGTCGCCGCCGCAGGCGTCGAGCACGGCGCGGATTTCGTCCGCCTCGACGCGGCGGCGGCGTTCGTGGAGCGTCGGGGCGGCGTTGGTTGGCGCGGCGAGCGTGTCCGTATCGGCCATCTCGCCCGGCGCGAACAGCTCCGGCGCGATCGCGCGCAACGCATCGGGCGGCAACGCCAGGCCATCGCCGCCGCCGTCGTCTTCGGCCAGTTCCACGGCGATCCGCTCGATCACGTTCTGCAACTCGCGCACGTTGCCCGGCCAGCGGTGGCGCGCGAGCGTGCTCACCACCGGCGCGACGATGCGCGCCGCGTCCGCGGCGTCCCGCACGCGCGCGG
>NZ_JAAGPF010000794.1 GCF_017104645.1 Burkholderia sp. Ac-20379 | reverse complement strand
GCCGGCCGCGGCCACCGCCGCCAGCAACGCCGCCGACGGCGTGCCAGCGCTCGTGAACGCGCCCGCCGCCTGCAACGCGTCGAGGTCGGCGTCGGCGCCCGGCTGGCCTGGCGTGAACGCCGTGGTCAGGAACGCCGAGGTCGACAGCGTGATGTTGAACATCGACTTCAGCACTGTCGCCACGCCGCCCTGCGCGGCGCTCAGATTCGCGCTGTTGGCCACCGCGCTCTGATAGGCCGTGTTCGAGCCGAGGCCGCCGAGCAGGCCGTTCAGATCGGTGCCGAGTTCGCCCGCGAGGTAGACGAGCATCAGCTCGGTCAGCGGCGTCACGTTGAACGTGCCGCTGCCGTTCGCGAGCGAGTGCAGCGTGGCCGAGCCCGTGCTGCCCGTGATCGCGCACGGGCCGGAGAACGCGAAGCTCAACGTGAACGCGCCGGCGGCGGTGGCCGTGCCCGCGCCGCTGCCCTGCGCGCAGGCCACCGTGATCGATGCGTTCGCCATCGCCGCGCCCACCGCCGCGGTGCCGCTGATCTTGCCCGAGGTGGTGGTGGAGGTCGTGACCGGCCCGCCGCCGCCGCTGTCCCCGCCGCCGCCGCAAGCGGCCATCAGGGCCATCGCGACGACGCCCGGCCCCATCCACTGCGCGGCGCGCAGCTTCGTAACGCGTGTTTTCATCGTGGTTCTCCGTGGTCTCGTCAATCGTCGTGCCGACTGCGTGCGAGGCGAAACGTCGGGGCGACGGTTCGCGCCGCGCGCGTCGTGGGGTTTCAGGGTTGCGGCGCGGCGGCGGGCAGCGGCGCCGCGCCGGCCGCGCGGATCGC
>NZ_JAAGPF010000793.1 GCF_017104645.1 Burkholderia sp. Ac-20379 | reverse complement strand
CCGCGTGCGCGGTGCACACGCGCATTTCGCAGTCCGGATCGACTGCGCCTTCGGGCAGCGCGTCGAGCGTGGCGAGCGCGCAGCCGGAGCGCTCGCGGCACTCGGCCACCAGCGACGGATCGAGCAGCGTGCCCACCAGCGACCCCGCCAGCGAGACGGCCAGTGCCGGGTCGCCGTCGTCGGAGAACGCCCATTCCCAGACGCTGCGCGCCGCGTCGAGCGGCGCGCCGGGATGGCGGGACGGGCAAGGCGCGTGCGCGTCGCGCTCGTCGATATAGCGTTGCAGATAGCGCAGATGGCGGCGTCCGACGCGCGCCAGCTCGCCCTCGCCGCGCAGCCGCTCCATCGCGTAGGCGCGCGTCGATTCGGTCAGCCGGTACAGCGCGATCGCGCCGTGGAATTCGACGGCGATCAGCGATTTGGCGGTCAGTTCGGTCAGCGCGGCAATCGCCGTGGCGATCGGCATGCCCGGCTCGGTCGCCACCGCGCACACGGCGTCGAACGTGAAGCTGCCCGAAAAGAACGCGAGGCTGCGGAACAGCGCGCGCGCATCGGCGTCGAGCAGCGTGTAGCTCCAGTCGAACGTCGCGCGCAAGGTCTGATGGCGCGGCAGCGCGAGGCGCAGGCCGCCGCTGAGCAGGTCGAGCCGGTCGTCGAGGCGCGCGGCCACGCCATCCACGCCGAGCGTGGCGACGCGCGCGGCGGCCAGCTCGATGGCGAGCGGCAGGCCGTCGAGGCGGCGG
>NZ_JAAGPF010000792.1 GCF_017104645.1 Burkholderia sp. Ac-20379 | reverse complement strand
GCCTCGCGCAACGCCGCCGCCAGCGTGGGCGACACCGAGGCGTAACCGGCCACCAGCACGCGCCGGCGCGCGCCGCTCACCAGTTCGGCCGCCGCGCCGGAGACATCGCCGGCATGGGCAAAATAGACGCCCGCCTCCCCGCCGGCGAACGGCGCGGGCAGCGCGGAAACGGCCTGCGAAGCCAGGGCGAGCGCCGCGCACGACAGCGCGGTCAGATAGGCGTGTGGTCTCATCGGGCGCGTATTGTAGTCACGCCGATTTGCCTCGCAAGCGGTTTCTGAGAAGCGTGGCGCGGCGGCGACGAACGCGCGTTCGCGGCGCCGAAAACCGCGGCCGCACCGGGAACGAAGCGGGAACAAAGCGGGCCACGCGGCCCATTGATCAGAGGATTGTCGAGAGCGGCTGAGGATGCCGCCCGAACCGGATTCAAGCCGCGTCGAGTTTGGCCAGCCAGGCGGCCAGCCCATCCCACGAACGGAAATCGGCCACGCTGCGCGACGGTATCGCCGGATACGCGCCGGCCGCCACCTCGGCCAGCGCGCGGCCCGGCCCGAGTTCGAGAAAGGCGCTCGCGCCCGCCTCGACGCAGGCCGCGAGGCAGGCGGCCCACTCCACCGGCTCGGCGATCTGCCGTGCGAGCTTGTCGAGGCCCTCGTTCGCATCGAGCACCACGGCGCCGTCGATGCCGCTGAACAGCCGTGCGCCGGCCGCGCCGCGTCCGACGTCCGCCTGCCCGAGCGCGGCGCGAAACACCGGCACGGCAGCGGCCAGCCGTGGCGTGTGCGAGGCGACCCGCACCGGCACCTCGACCACGGACCGGAAGAGCG
>NZ_JAAGPF010000791.1 GCF_017104645.1 Burkholderia sp. Ac-20379 | reverse complement strand
CCGGCACCTTCGCCCGCGGCGCATCCGCGCGCGGCCGCGCCTCGACCGGCACCACCGTCAGCCCATGCCCCGCCGACGCATCCGACACCGGCAGCGGCACGAAGCCATCGCCCGACGCCGCGACGCGCCCAGTCGTATCGACCGTCGACGCGGCCGAAGCCGAAGCCGCCGACGCGCCGGACGCCGCCACGGCCGCACCCGCCTCGATCGCCGCCGCCTCCGACGCGCTCAACGGCGCGATCGCCACCGGCCGCAAGAACGCGGTGAACCGCAAATTGGCCTCGACGCCGGCATCCTCGGCCGAGCCGCGCTTGAAGCGCAGGTCGTCGAGCGCGGCGTACGGCACGGCCGCCAGCACCGTCTCGCCGAACCGCCGCAACCGCGCGTAATCGCCCTTCACGGGCAGCACCACCGTGTAGGTGTCGAAGCGGCCGAACGCATCGTGCCCCGGCTTGTACTCGGCCTTGTCGAGCGTCACGCCGGCCGCCGTGGCCGCCTCGAACAGATGCCGGACGATCTCGCCGGTA
>NZ_JAAGPF010000790.1 GCF_017104645.1 Burkholderia sp. Ac-20379 | reverse complement strand
AGCGCCTCGGCGTCGGCCAGATCGGCCACCACGGTGGGCGGCGCCGTGCGGCCGGCTTCGGCCAGCGCCGCGCGGAACGCGGCCTCGCGCTGCCGGCGCGAGCTGACCTGCTCGTACGGCTGCACCACGAACACCACCTCGCCGAACCCGCCGCCGTGCAGATGCGTCAACCCGGCGCGCACGGCCTCGGCGTTGTCGAGGCCCACCAGATCGGCGTCGAAGCCGTCCACGCGGCGGTCGACCATCACGGTCGGAATCCCGCAGCCGCGCAGCGGCAGCAGCGCGTCCTCGCGCGCGCCGAGCGCGTTGACGATCATGCCCTCGACGCGATAGGTGGTCAGCAGTTGCAGGTAGCGGCGCTCCATGTCGGCTTCGTTGGCCGCGTGGCAGATCAGCGGCATGTAGCCGAGCGCGTGGCACGCGGCCTCCACGCCCTGCAGCACCTCCACCGTGTAGGGGTTGGTCAGGTCGGCGGCCAGCAGCCCGAGCAGCCGGTTGCGGCCGCGCTTCAGGCCGCGCGCCATCTGGTTCGGGCGGTAGTTCAGATGCGCGATCGCCGCTTCGATGCGCGCGCGCAGATCGGTCGACAGCACGCCCGTCTCGCCGTTCAGGTAGCGCGAGACGCTGGTCTTGCCGGTGCCGGCCTCGCGCGCGACATCGCTGATCGTCGCGGGGCGCGCGGCCGGCGTTTGACGGGGTTCGGTCATCGCGCCGTCTCCGGACGGATGCCGCATGCGGCCCGGCGATGTGCGAACGGCTCGAAGCGGGATACGCAGTTCAACGGATCGGTTCTCCATGGGGCGCGGCCGGCAGCGCCGGCCCGCGCGCACACGCCGCCG
>NZ_JAAGPF010000789.1 GCF_017104645.1 Burkholderia sp. Ac-20379 | reverse complement strand
CGGCGGTTCGGCCGCGGCGTCGCGATCGGGCCGGTGGTCGCCGCGCCGTCCGAGGGCGAAGCGCGCGCCAAGGCGCTGGTCGCCTACTGGCTCGGCCAGCATGTCGGCGATTTCGTGCGCATCGACGTGCCCGGCGGCGCCGGCATCGAGGCGTGGCTGCCGGGCGTCGGCCTCACGCCGGTGGATTCGGTCGTCAAGATGGTGCGCAACGCGCCGGCCGCCGCGCACAGCGGCGAGCCCGACGCCGCATGGCGCGCCTACGGCATCATCAACCAGGCGATGGCCTGAACCGCGATGACCGTCCTCTACAAGGCCGACCCCGTACGCGGCGCGCAATGGGCCGCGCTGTTCGCGCAACGCGCGCCCGACGTGCCGTTCCGCGTCTGGCCCGACATCGGCGATCCGGCCGGTATCCGCTATCTCGTGGCGTGGCAGCCCGGCGATCTCGCGCACACGCTGCCGAATCTCGAAGCCGTGTTCTCGGTGGGCGCGGGCGTCGATCAGCTCGATCTGGCCAGCCTGCCCGCGCATCTGCCGGTGGTGCGCATGATCGAGCCGGGTATCGTCGAGGGCATGGTCGAATACGTGAGCGAAGCGGTGCTCGCGATCCATCGCGACCTGTTCGACTACGCACTCGCGCAGCAGGCCCGCGAATGGAAGCCGCTGCCGCTGGTGCCGGCGCGCGAGCGCCGCGTCGGCGTGCTCGGGCTCGGGCAGCTCGGCACCGCCGTGCTGGAGCGGCTGCGCGTGTA
>NZ_JAAGPF010000788.1 GCF_017104645.1 Burkholderia sp. Ac-20379 | reverse complement strand
GTCTGCAGGATCGGCGGCCGGTGTCGTCCGGCGCCGCGCGCCGCCGGCATGGGGGGCGGGTGGGCTTCACTATAAGACGTGGCCCTGGCGGCTGCCTCGGCGGCCGGCGTGCGCGTCGTGCTGCAAGCGGGTTCGACCGTGCGTCGCGAGCGAGTTCCCTTGGGGATGGCCGAGCGGACAGCGCGAAGGCACTCGCGGCAAGAAAAAAGGCGGCACGACGCGAAGGTCGTACCGCCTGCGATCCGGCCGGATGGGCCGGGAGCGTGGACGGGCGCGCCGTTGCCGGAACGCCCGCGTCGCCGGAGCCGCGCGCCGTGGCGCGACGGCTTGCCTTACTTGCGCGGCAGCGCCGCGCCGGCCAGCGTGGTGACGAGCGACGTCACCGGCGAGAGCAGCGTGCCCGCGCCCGTCGACGAGCCCGACGAACCGGACGTGCCCGACGACGGCGTGATCGCCACGCCCGGCAGCGCCGCGCCGACGGCGCCCACCGTCTGCGTGACCACGTTGCCGACGGCGCCCACCGTCGTGACGCCGGTCGAGGCCACCGTGCCGAGCGCCGTCGA
>NZ_JAAGPF010000787.1 GCF_017104645.1 Burkholderia sp. Ac-20379 | reverse complement strand
CAGGTCGGCGCGCGATTCGCGCTGCACGCGCCCGAGCGGCCCGCCGGCCGGCAGCCGCACCACCAGCACCATCCACAGCAGCGCCGAGCACAGGCCGATCGCCAGTGCGAGCACGCTGTTGAGCAAGGTCGCCAGATCGACGGCCGGGCCGTTGTTGCCGAGCCGCAGCAGCGCCATCGGCAGCACCGCGAACAGCACGTTGCCCGGATCGGGCACCACCAGGCCGAGCACGAACAGCGCGGGGAACAGCACCAGCGCCACCGTCATCATCGAGCTCGTGTGCGGCAGGATCGCCGTGACGTACACGAACACGATGCCGAGCGCGATCGCCACCACGCGCGAGATGCGCAGCAGCGTGGGCACCGGCGCGGGCGAGCGCGTGCTGACCACGAAGAACGTGGTGCTCAGCAGCATGCCGAGCGCCGCGTAGGCGGACACCCAGTCGAACAGGTTCCAGAACACCGCGAACGTGGCCATGTGCAGCACCGTGCCGAGCACGATGCGCAGCCGGTAGCCGAAATCGACGTGCGCCAGCACCAGCGGCGTGGCGTTGCGCCGGCGCGGCAGCGGCGAGCGGGCCGGATGGCGCGCCGACAGGTTGGCGCGCGCCGCGCCGATCAGGCACCACAGCGCGAAGATGCCGCGCAGGCAGCGGCCCTGAATGCGAAGGAGCAGCGCGTCCCAGTCGTCGGGGGCGACCGCGACGC
>NZ_JAAGPF010000786.1 GCF_017104645.1 Burkholderia sp. Ac-20379 | reverse complement strand
CGGCCCGCTGGCCGCCAGCGGCGCGGCCACCGGCAGCGTGCTGACGTTCCAGGAATCGCGCGCGGTGGAGCGGCTCGACCGCACGCTGCGCTCGCAGCCGCACGCGCAGCGCTTCTCGGCGCGCTACCGGCTCGACGACGTGATCGGCGAATCCGCCGCGATGGCGCACGTGCGCGAGCTGGCGCGGCGCTACGCCAAATCGGACGCCACCGTGCTGATCCTCGGCGAGAGCGGCACCGGCAAGGAAATGATCGCGCAGAGCCTGCACGCGCTGAGCGCGCGGCGCGCGTTTCCGTTCGTGGCGATGAATTGCGGCGCGTTCCCCGAGGCGCTGCTCGAGAGCGAGCTGTTCGGCTACGACGACGGCGCGTTCACCGGCGCGCGGCGCGGCGGCAAGGCGGGCCTGTTCGAAGCCGCGCACCGCGGCACGCTGTTTCTCGACGAGATCGGCGAAATGCCGCTGTCGCTGCAAAGCCGGCTGCTGCGCGTGCTGCAGGAGCGCGAGGTGGTGCGGCTCGGCTCGACCGAACCGATCCGCATCGACGTGCGGATCGTGGCCGCCACGCACCGCTCGCTGCTCGACGCGGTGGAAGCCGGCAGCTTCCGCGCCGATCTCTATTACCGGCTCAACATCCTCAACATCGCGCTGCCGCCGCTGCGCGAGCGGCCCGCCGACATCGCCGCGCTGGCCGCCGAGCTGCTCGCGCAGACGGCGCGGCGCGAACCGCGGCT
>NZ_JAAGPF010000785.1 GCF_017104645.1 Burkholderia sp. Ac-20379 | reverse complement strand
CCGCTCGGCTTGCCGTTGCCGCCGTCGCTCGGCAAGCGCCGCATCGGCGTGGTGGTGCCCGAGGCGGCGCTCGTCTCGGTCGAGCCGCCGCCGGCCGTCGCGCTGTTGCAGGCGGCCGCGCCAGAGGCGTGGCGCGCCACGCTCGAGCGGCTCGATGCGATCGCGCGGCGTCATCGGGTTCACTGCCGCGCGTTCGGCAGCCTGGCCTGGCAGGCGATGACGGGCCTCACGTATTTGTCGTCGGGTTCCGATCTCGATCTGCTGTTCGACGCGCCGGTCGGCCCGGATGCCGGGGCGACGCTCGCGGCGTTGCTCGACGACGTCGCGGCCTTGGCCGATGGCGGCGAGGCGCCGATGCGCATCGACGGCGAAGTGATTCGCGCCGACGGCGCGGGCGTCAACTGGCGCGAGCTGCATGCGGCGCTGGCGGCGCGCGGTGAAATCGTCGCGAAGACGTCGTCCGGCGTGGCGCTGCTGTCGCCGCGCGACTTTCTCGATGGCGTGCACGACAAGGAGGCGGGATGATCGGGCCGATGCGGGTGGCTGCGTGCGAAGCGAAGCCGTCGCCGCCCGAGGCGGCGGAGGCGATCGCCGGTTTCGCCGAGCGTTGCCTGCGGCTCGAAGTGCGGACTTGGCCGAAGCCGGGCCTTGTCAGCCACGTCGATCAGGGCAGTCACGACGACATGGATGCCGCCACCTTCGCGCGCAGCGCCGCCGCGATTCGCCCGTTCCTCGCCGAACTGGCGCAAGCCGGTGCGGCGCGCGCGGAGATGGCGGCGTTGCGCCGGATCGGCCTGCGCGCCGAGCACGCGATGCTGGCCGCCACCGGCGGCGTGAACACGCATCGCGGCGCGATCTTCGGGCTGGGCCTGTTGTGCGCGGCGGCCGGGCT
>NZ_JAAGPF010000074.1 GCF_017104645.1 Burkholderia sp. Ac-20379 | reverse complement strand
CACGCGCGCGCGCCGTTGCAGGCCGAACGCCGCGAGCCCGGCGAGCAGGGCGGCTGCGGCGAACGCCGCCACCTGCACCGAGAACGGCCCGACGCTCGTCACGTCCGGCGCTCGATGCGAATCGGTCGGGGCTTCATGTCAGATCGCCATCGCCATCCGGAAGAACAGCAGGTCGGGCTTGGCCGCCAGCCGCAACGGCTCGGAGTCGCAAGCGAAGCCGAGCCGTTCGTAAAACCCCTTCGCCGAATCGCGTGCCGTGCACCACAGGATCTGGCCGCCGCGCTCGCGCGCATGGCGCGCGGCGAGGTTGACCAGCAGGCGGCCGAAGCCGAGGCCGCGCAGCGATTCGTCGATCGCCATGCCGCGCAGCCGCCAGCCGTTCGGCGCCTGCGCGCTGCTGTCCTCGCGGCACACCGACGCCACGCCGACGATCGCCCCGGCGCGTTGCACGCCGAGGTGCAGCGTATCGGCGGCGAGATCGCCGGCCAGGCGCGAGGCGATTTCGTCGCCGTCGAGCAGCAGCCGGGCGCGCAGCGGGACCACCTCGTCGGCGGACACGCCGAGAATTTCAAAAAGTGAAGCCTGATTCATCATCCGAAGCGGGACCGGGAAAAACCTTCATTCTGATATGAAAACCCGTCAAATCTGACGGTTGTTCGGCGATTTGCGGCGGCGTATGCTCGTCGCGGGCCGATTGCGACAACGTAAAGACAATACTGCGATCTCAGGATGGAAGAAAAAATACATTCCGACGCTGACCACGCTTACGACGAAATTCGAACACGAATTCTCGACGGCAGGCTGGAACCAGGGCAAAAAATTTCTCACCGCGGGTTGGCGAACAAACTCGGCATCGGGCAGATGCCGGTGCGCAGCGCATTGCAGCGTCTCGCCACCGAAAACCTCGTGACCGTGTTCGACAAGCGCGGCACGTTCGTCACCGATCCCACCCACGACGATCTCCAGCAGATCTTCGAAGTGCGCCTCGCGCTCGAAAGCACGGCGGCGTATCTGGCCGCCTGCAAGGGGCCCACGCCCGCGCTCGCGGCCTCGGTGGAGCGCATGACGCGCCTGCTCGACAGCGGCGAGGCCGACATCATGGCCGAACAACGCATCGGCTGGGTGTTTCACCAGGAAATGTTTCTGGCCGCGAAAAACGAGCGGCTCCACAATTTCTACAAGCTGCTCAAGGCGCAAACGCTGGCCTTGAACGAACTGCCGCGTCAGGACAACGAAACGGTTCGGCGCGGCACCCTGGAACATCTGGCGATCTATGCCGCGATCCGCGACGGGCAACCCGAAGCGGCGCGCACCCACATGTGGCGTCATATCGTCGACGGCACTCCTGCACGCATTCAACTGATCCGGGCCGCACATGAATCAAAGGAATAGCAAGACCTCCCTGCCGTTGTGGATGATCGCCGCGCTGATCCTGGGCGCGATCGCGGGCGTGGCCGCGCCGCGCCTCGCGGCCGACGTCGGCTTTCTGTCGGTGATGTTCGGCCACGCGATCAAGATGGTGGTGATGCCGCTGATCCTGCTGTCGGTGACGGTGGGCAGCTTCCGCGCCGTCGAGCAGCGCCGCCAGCTCGGCCGCACGGCCGCGATCACGATCCTGTTCTTCATCGTCATGACGGCGATTTCGAGTTCGCTCGGCCTGGGCCTGAACTGGCTGTTCCGGCCCGGCGTGGGCGCGCCGCTGACCGAATCGGGTGCGTTGCCGCAGCATCTGGCGTCGAGCATCGATTGGCTCGGCTTCATCACCGACATGATTCCGCAGAACCTGGTGGCCGCGCTGGCGGCCGGCAACGCGATTCCCGTGCTGGTGTTCGGCGTGCTGCTCGGCACCGCGCTCGGCGCGGCGGGCGAGGCCGGGCGTCCGGCCATCACGCTGTTCTCGTCGCTGCTGGCGGGGCTGTTCAAGATGGTCGAGTGGATCGTGGCGCTGTCGCCGTTCGCGATCTTCGCGGCCGTGGCCGGGCTGATGAGCAGCCGCGGCGTGGCGGGCCTGATGCCGCTCGTGCGCCTGCTCGGCATCGCCTACCTCGGCATGGCGATCCTCGCGCTGCTGCTGAGCGCGATCGTGATCGCCACCGGCCAGCGTCCGCTCGCCGTGATCCGCAAGGTCAGCGAGCCGCTGATCCTCGCGTTCACCACGCGCTCGTCGGAAATCACGTATCCGGTCCATCTGAAGAAGCTGACGGAAATGGGCGTGCCGCAATCGGTGGCCTCCACGATCCTGCCGCTGTCCTACATTTTCAATCGCGACGGCGCGGTGCTCTACACGGCGCTCGCGGTCGGCTATCTCGCCGATGCCTATCACATCGTCTGGAGCTGGCCGCTCGCGCTGACCATTCTCGTGCTGACCATCATCACGATCGACGGCGCGGCCAACGTGCCGTCGGGCGCGGTGGTGGCGATCACGATCGTGCTGGCGGCGATCGGCCTGCCGGCCGAGGCCGTGCTGCTGATTCTCGGCGTCGACGCGTTCTTCGACATGGGCCGCACCGCGCTGAACGTGTATGCGAGCACGGTGGCGATGACGGTATCGATGCGGCTGTCGCGCAGCGAGCGCGACATAGCCGCCGATCAGATCGACGGCGGCGCGGGTCAGCCGACCTGAGCCGGGTGGCAGGGCCGTTGCGGGCGCAAGCGGTTGCGCCGGCAACGGCCCGGGTTCGATGCGGGCGGGCGATCGCTCGGCGGTGCGCAGCCCGCGAGGGCATCGCACCGCGTTTTTACGGCATCGGACCGGATAATCTGCGATCACAGTTTTGCGTCGGGGCGCCGGGTGCCGCTTGGCGGGGCCTCACATGCAAGGAGCAAGGAGTTGATGACGATGGCATGCGTGTTGCTGGACGAGCCGCGTAGCAAGGCAGGGCAGAGCGCCGGTGGCCCGGCGGGTTTCGAGGCCGACGATTGGCGGCTGTTCGACGAATTCGAGCGCGCGCCGCATTGCGAGGCCGTGCGCGCGATCGCGTCGCGGCTCGTGCGGCAGCTCGGCGGCGAACGTTTCGCATTCCTGCTGGTGCCGGCCGAGGGCGCGCCGCTGCGGGCCGCCGACGAACTGGCGTTGACCGATGCGGAGCCGGGCTGGCTCGGCACCTACCGGGCGCGGCGCTGGTTCGATGCGGACCCCGGCGTGGCCTATGCGCGCCGCACCTCCACGCCGATCGTGGCCACCGGCATCGCGGCCCAGACGGAAGGCCAGCACGCGCTGCGCGAGCACGATGCGGCGCACGGCTTTCGCGCCAAGCTGATCGCGCCGGCGCATCTGCCGACGCAGGGCCTGAGCGGCGTGCTCTACGTGGGCATCGACGCCAGCCCGCGCGAGGGCGAGGCGGCGTTGCACGCGAAGCGCATCTTCTACCGGCTGCTCGCCAGCGAACTGCTCGACTGGCTGGCGCGGCAGATGCGCCGCAACGCGTCCCGCGCGCTGGCGCTGACGGCGCGCGAGACGCGCATCCTGACGCTGCTGAACGGCGGCCATACCGCGAACCAGGTCGCCGCGCAGTTGTGCGTGGCGGTGCCGACCGTCTACGGCTATTACAAGCGGCTGAATGAAAAATTTTCCGTCAATCACATTTCCCTGACAGTAAAGCGCGCCGTCGCACTCGGCCTGCTCGATCCGTAATTCGAATGGCCGGGTTTTGCGCGCCAGCGTACAGGACTATAAAAATCGCTCGAATATCATTGGCGCATGAAATGCGGAGCGTAGAGTAAAACATCCTATTTTCTGTGCGTGCATATTCCCGGAATTTGTTGGAGAATGACGCCGGCCCATGTTCATGGGCCTTTCCGTATCCATTGGCAGGCCTCGCGCCATCGATAATCGATGCGCCGCGCAGCCATCTTCACGCCGGTGCGGCGGGTGATTCGAAGTAATCGTTTTCAATAACAAAATGGCGTTGATGCCGTGGGTGAGATAAAGCCGGGGTGCCGGCTTCATTGATTCCGCGATATTGAAAATAAGCCATGCATTCGATGTGCGGGACATTCCCCGTCAACACGCAATGATCCGGTCGCGCCGCTCGTGGCGGCGTCATTGCACTTCGATAGCGAGAGGCCATGAATACCTTATTTCACGAAGCACACCGCAGCCGTGCCGCGACCATCGAGAAGCTCTGCCTGGCGGCGAGCGCGCTGTTCGTCGTTTGCGCCGTGGCGCTCGCGATGTTCGGCGTTTGAGGCGCCGGACTGCAACCGCAGCAGGCGATCGGGAACCAGGCGGCTTCGCGCGCGAAGCCGGTCGTGAGGAAAGGAGCGAGGGCAGATGGACGTGCAGCGAATGCGGACGATGAAGGCGGGCATGGCGGGAGACATGAGCGGGGCGGCGGCGGGGCGCATGACCAAGGACGAGATGCGGATCGACGTGTTGTTCGGCCGCGTCCATGCCCAGGAGGCGCTGCTGAAGGCGATGATGGAGCAGTGCCGCGACCGCGACGGGCTGTTGCGCCGCCTCGACGCCGAAACCGAGCAGATGGGCCACGCGCTGCGCGACAGCGATTGCTCGCTGCTGATGTATGCGGCGTTCATGGAGCACACGGCCGCGCTGCGCGACAGCATCGCCGCCGATACCGTCTGCCCGAGCGGCAACTGATCGGCCTTCGCGCAATGCGCGAGCGGATCGGTCCCGATGTTCCGGGCGCCGATCCGCGTCGTTCCCCGCTTCAGGCCTGCGCGTTCGCCAGGCACGGCGCGCGGAACATGCGTCCTTCCACCAGCCCCCGCAGCGTGCGGGCGAGCACCACGATCCACAACACGCCGAGCAGGCAGGCGAAGCCTTCGCCGAGCTGCGTGAAGCCGCCGAAGCCGGTCACGCGGGCAAGATTGAACGTCGCGAGCGTGTACACGCCGATCGGAAACGTGAAACCCCACCAGCCCAGATTGAACGGCAGCCCCTCGCGGCGATAGCGCCACATGAACAGCAGCGCGCAGGCCAGCCACCAGAGGCCGGCGCCCCAGAGCAGCAGCGCGCCGAGCACGCCGAAGTCGCGGGCAAGCGCGGCCACCGATTGCAGCGCGGTGCCGGCGAAGGCGTGCGCGGCGGCGTCGCCGAGCGTGATCAGGCCGAGCGCGCCGGTGCCGATCGGGCCGAGCGTGAGCCAGCTCGTCACGCCCAGCTCGCGATGCGGCAGCTTGTGGATCACGAGGCGGAACAGCACGATCGTCAGGATCGAGAACGCAAGCGGCACCGAGATCGCCCACAACACATAGCCCGCACCCACCACCCAGCGCGCCGTTTCCACGTTCAGATGCGGGGCCAGCAGCGCCGCGCTCGAGGCGGCCACTTCAGGCGCGACGATCGGCAACAGCAGCGCGGCGGTCAGCCGTTCGAGGCTGTGGTCCTGCACCGTGAAGACCAGGTACGGCACGCCCACCGCCACTGCCACCGACAACGCCGCGTCGAACCCCCACAAGCCGAGCGCGACCGAGGCGGCGGCATTGCCGTCGTGGGCGCCGCCGAACAGCACGATGCCGTTGACGATCGGCGCAAGCCCCATCGGCAGCGTGCCGAGGAACAGCGACTGCATCGGATGACGAAGCATCGGCTGCACCGTTTCGCCGAACAGCACGAGGCGGCCAATGAACATCGCGGCGAACAGCGCGTAGAGCGCGATGTCGATGCGCCAGAGCCAGCCGGCCAGCAGCGGCTTGAGCGGCGACGCGCCCGGCAGCGCGTTCAGCACGAGGTAGACGACGCCCGTGCCCATCGTCACGGCGAACCAGTTCGGCGTGAACTGGCGGATGGCCTCGAGCCAGGCCGGGCGCGCGGCGGCGGGCGGGGTGGGGACGGCAAGACGGTGTGTCATGGTGAACTCCGCAGAGGTCGGGAGAAGATGAACCCAGTCTAGCGACGCGCCATGGATATAAAAAATACATATTAAGGATCGATGCGATGCGTTTTTGATATGCTTTGCGGCACGCTTTTCTTCATGGCCCGGGAATAAACGGCGCGTCGCGGTGTTTGCCCCGCGAGGGCGGCACGCGGCGCGCTCAGGCCATCCACCCACCCGCATCGCGGCTGTCCGCCGCGCGATCCGATGAACTTCACGCATCTGTTGGCGTTTTACGAAGTGGCCCGCGCCGGCAGCGTCAGCGCGGGCGCCGAGCGGCTGCGCGTCAGCCAGCCGGCCGTCACGCGCGAGATTCGCGAACTGGAGGCGCGGCTCGGCATCGTGCTGTTCGACCGCCTGCCGCGCGGCGTGGCGTTGACCGAGGCGGGGCGCGTGCTGTTCGATCACGCCGCGCGGATCTTCGCGCTGGCCGACGCGGCGCAGGCCGAATTGCACGAGATGGCGGGGCTGGGCGCCGGACAGTTGAAGCTCGGCGCGAGCAACACGCTGGGCGTGTATTGGGCGCCCGATCTGGTGTCGCGTTTTCACGCGCAATTCCCGCGCGTGGCGGTCGAGCTGGCCGTCGCCAACACCGAGCAGGTCGAGGCGGGGCTGCGCGCGTTGCGGTTCGCGCTCGGTTTCGTGGAAGGGCCGTTCGATGCCGCCGTGTTCGACGCCCGGCCGATCGGCGCCGACGAGATCGCCGTGGTGGCCGCCGCGAATCATCCGCTGGCCGGCAAACGGCTCGACCCGGCCGTGCTGGCCGATCGCGCCGTGATCCTGCGCGAACCGGGCTCGGGCACGCGCGCGATCGTGGAGGAGGCCTACGCGAAACTCGGGCTGCCGATCGTGCCGCGCATGTCGGTCGGCGACACCGAGGCGATCAAGCGCATGCTGCTCGCGCAGCCGGCGCTGGCCTATCTGTCGGTGCTCAGCGTGCGCGACGAGATCGCGCGAGGCGACCTGCGAATCGTGCAGGTCGACGCGCCGCGCATCGAGCGGGCGCTGCATATGGTGTGGCTGAAGGGGCGCTCGCTGTCGCCCGCCGTGCAGGCGTTGATGGCGCTTGTCGCGCCGCCTGCGCTTGCTGCCGCGCCGCCGCTTTCGTCTGCTGTGAAGCGCCGCCGCAAGCCGGCCGCCTGAATCCCGTTCCCCCGCATCCCCCGCATCCCCCGCATCCCCCGCAGCCGCCCCCAGCCGCCCCCAGCCTGCCGTTCCGCCCGCCGCCCGCACCCGCGAATTTTTTCGCGCGACGCATGTAACCGAATCCCCGCAGCGCACGATCTATTCATTGAGCGACGCAATCGCGACGCTCGACATGCAGGCAATCGAAGTTTTTTGCATCGGACCGGAATATTCGCATCGAGGCGGTGTTAGCCCATATGACAGGCCTTGATTTGCGAAGCAGGCAGGCCTGCCGAGCGGAGGAAAAACCTCCGATTGATAAGGATGCCGAATGTTATACGGGCGATACGAAACGCACCGATCGATGCATCCTCAACCTTTATCTGGAGCACTGACCATGAACAAGCTGACCACTCTCGCCATCGCACTCTGCGCCATCACGATCCCGTCGCTGTCGTTCGCTCAGACCCACGCGCCGCTCACGCGCGCTCAGGTCGTCGCCGAACTGACGCAACTGGAACAGGCCGGCTACGACCCGTCGGCCGGCGAAAACACCGATTACCCGGCGAAGCTGCAAGCCGCCGAAGCGAAGGTGGCCGCCGAGCAAACGGCGCAAGCGCAACAGCCGCAACAGCCGCAGCAAGCGCAGCGCGCCGCGATGCCCAAGACGCAAACCTCGGCCTCGATGACCAACGCCGATTGCACCGGCCCGGCCAGCTTCTGCAACACGTATTTCGGCAGCTGAGCCATGAGGCCGGTGTCGAAGCCTCGCGCGGGCGGATCCCGCCCGCGCGTGCCGAACCGCAGGATCGAACGCAGGCAACCGATGGGAGGCAGCCGATGCGCCATATTCTCGTGATCGAACCCGACGATGCGCAGTACCGGCAGATCGAGGCGGTACTCGAACGGGAAGGGCTGTGGCCGCAGCAGGCGGTCACGGCGCGCGACGCGCTGCATCGCGTGACGGGCGGCGGCCATGCGCTGGTGATCGTGGCGCACGAGATTGCCGACGTCGACGGGCCGACCATCGTTGCCGCCATGCGGGCGACCGGCGTGAGCGTGCCGATCCTGGCGACCGATGCGGCCGGCAGCATCGAGCGCTGCCTGCGCATGCTGAAGGCCGGGGCCGACGATTATCAGCCGTCGCCGATCGACTTCGACGAACTGGGCGCCCGGGCGCTCGCGCTGCTGCGGCGGCAATCGCGCGCGCCGGTGCCGGTGGACCCGTTGGCCAGTTCGCAATTGCATGCGGCCGGCATCGTGCTGGATCGGATCCGGCGCATCGTGTTCGTCGATTCGACGCTCGTGATGCTGCGTCCCACCGAATTCCGGCTGCTCGAATTCCTGATGCAGAACCAGGATCGCGTCGTCACGCGCCGCATGATTCTCGAGGCTGTCTGGCAGCATCATTTCGATCCGGGCACCAACCTGATCGAGGTGCATGTGAAGCAGTTGCGCGGCAAGCTGCACGACCCGAACGGCAAGCGCTTCATTCGCACCGTGCGTCGCGCCGGCTATTACTTCTCGGGCGACGCCGACGCTCAGGATCGCGAGCCGGCCCACGGCGCGGCCGCACGCGCGCGCGCCGATGCGGGGCGGATGACGGGCAGCCTGACTGCCTGACGGAAATGCGAGAGAATTATTTCCGATGTGCGATTGCATTCGGTAAAAACCGCCAATCGCAATTGACGCGGCGCAATAAATAATTCTCCAAAAATGGCTATCACGGTTTTGAGAATCGCGCTTCGAATTGCAGAAAAGAATCGGATTGCTGATCAATTGAGAATTGCTTGAGACACATCGAGGCCCTTTGTTTTAAAGGCTTTGGTGGCGGCGTTGGGGGCCGCCTGGCAGCCCTTTGCAACATCTGATTGAGCATCGCTATTTCCGCTATTGCGAATTCCAATTGGAGCGTTTCGATTCAAATAAATAGGATCCATTTCGTCCCGATTTGCCACATCCCCAGTGGTATCACTTCCTCACGGAGACGAAATGAAGAAACACAACAATCAGTCGCGTTGGGCGATTCCGGTGGCTGTCGGCCTGCTGATGTCGTCGTCGGCATTTGCCGCGAACCTGACGCGCGATAACGGTTCGCCCGTCGGCGACAACCAGAATTCGCAAACGGCCGGCCCCGCCGGCCCGGTCCTGTTGCAGGACTCCCATCTGATCGAAAAGCTGCAGCGCTTCGACCGCGAGCGGATCCCCGAGCGCGTCGTGCATGCGCGCGGCACCGGCGCGTTCGGCGAGTTCGTGGCTGATGCCGATATTGCCGACCTGTCGCGCGCCAAGGTGTTCGTGCCCGGCACGCACACGCCGGTGTTCGTGCGCTTCTCGACGGTGATGGGCTATCGCGGCTCGCCCGAGCAGGCCCGCGATCCGCGCGGCTTCGCGACCAAGTTCTACACGAGCGAGGGCAACTGGGATCTGGTCGGCATCAACCTGCCGATCTTCTTCATCCGCGATGCGATCAAGTTCCCCGATTTCGTTCACGCCAACAAGCCGAGCGCCGTGACCGGCGTGCAGGATGCGAACCTCGCGTTCGACTTCTTCGCGCACGCACCCGAAGCGACCCACATGCTGACGCGGCTCTACAGCGATGCAGGCATGCCCGATTCGTACCGGCGCATGGACGGCTTCGGCGTGCACGCGTTCAAGCTCGTCAACGCGCAGGGCCAGGTGCATTACGTGAAGTTCCATTGGAAGAGCGAGCAGGGCATGGCGGGGATTCGTCCGAAGGACATCCCGGCCTCGATCGGCCGCGACTGGAACCTGATGACGAACGATCTGTACGGCGCGCTCAAGCGCGGCGACGATCCGAAGTGGGACCTCTACATCCAGGTGCTGAACCCGGACGATCTCGACAGGTTCGATTTCGATGCGCTCGACGACACCAAGGTGTGGACCAACGTGCCGGAGCGCAAGATCGGCACCATGGTGCTGAACCGCGTGCCGGACAACTACTTCGAATCGACCGAGGAATCGGCGTTCGCGCCGTCGCGCATGGTGCCGGGCATCGAGCCGTCCGAAGACCGAATGCTGCAGGGGCGCATGTTCTCGTACGCCGATACGCAGATGTACCGCCTCGGGCCGAACTTCAACTCGCTGCCGATCAACCGCCCGCGCGTGCCGGTGGTGAACAACAATCAGGATGGCTTGATGAATGGCGGCGACCGCAAGGGCGAGGTCAACTACGAGCCGTCGACGCTGGGCGAGATCCCGCAGGATCCGCAATACAAGTACGTGCAGACGCCGCTGCGCGGCGCCACCCAGCAGGCCGCGATCCACAAGACGATGAACTTCGGGCAGGCCGGCGAGTACTACCGGTCGCTGTCGTCGCAGGGCAAGACGGACCTGGTGACGGCGCTGTCGGCCGATCTGAACCACGTCGCGAACGACGACAACAAGATCGCGATGCTGTCGTACTTCTACAAGGCCGATGCCGATTACGGCAAGCGTCTGGCCGCCGCGACCCACGCCGATCTGTCGCGCGTGCAGTCGCAAGCCGCGTCGCTGAGCGACAAGTAAGCGGCGCCGGCAGGGCAGGCGGGCGCACCGGCCGTGCGCGCCCGCCTGCCGATCCACGCATCGCCCATTTTCTTCCCGACGGAGCCCTATGACATGCCCTTCCGCAGCATCGACTTCCTCCGCTTCAAGACCGCGCTTGCCGCGCTGCTGCTGTCGCTCGGCGCCTGCACGGCGCCGGTGCTCCACAAGCCGGAACCCGGCGCCGCGGTGCCGGATCTCCACCATTACGACGACGACTGGTTCGCCGCGGCCCGGCTCGGCCGTACCGATATCCTCGACGCGCTGCTCCAGGCGGGGTACCCGATAAACGCGGCGACGCGCCAGGGCTACACCGCCTTGATCCTGACGGCTTACGACGCACAGCCGAAGGCGATGGAATTCCTGCTGTCGCACGGCGCGAACGCCTGCGCGGGCGATCGCAACGGCAACACCGCGCTGATGGGCGCGATCTTCAAGGGCGAGCTCGGCACCGCGCGGCGCCTGATGAGCACGCCGTGCCCGATCGATCAGGTCAACAACGCGGGCGAGACGGCGCTGTCGTTCGCCGCGCTGTTCGGGCGGCTCGATTTGCTGCCGGAGCTGGTCAAGCGCGGCGCCGATCCCGATCACGCCGACGCGCGCGGCACCACGGCGTTGCGGCTCGCGCAGGCGCAAGGCAACGATGCCGCTTACCACGCGCTGCTGACGGCGGGCGCGACGCGCTGAGCCGGCAATCGGCAGCCCGAACGAAAAAAGGCCACACGCCTGGCGTGTGGCCTTCTCCGCCGTGGCGGCGCGGCTTACATTTTCTCGCTTACTTCGCCTCGCGCCGCACCGGCACGCCGGCCACGATCGTTGCGACCGCAACGACCAGCACCACGGCCGCCGCGACGAACACGCCGGTTGCGCCGCGCGAGTCGAACACCACGCCGCCCGCCGCGGCACCGAGCGAGATCGCGAGCTGGATCGCCGCCACGATCAGGCCGCCGGCGCTTTCCGCCTCGTCGGGCACGATGCGCGTGACCCAGGTGGACCAGGCCACCGGCACGCCGCCGAACGCCGCGCCCCACAAGGCCACCAGCACCGCGTCGACCAGCGGCAGCCGGCCGAACAGCGACAGCGCCACGCCGAGCACCACCATCAGCGCCGGCATCGCGATCATCATCGGGCGCAGCCCGCGTTCGAGCGCGCGGCCCGCCACCGGCGTGAACAGGAAGTTCGCCACGCCGTAGCCGAGCAGGATCGCCGACAGCGCGTTGACGCCCACGCCGGCCACGTCCTCGAGGAACGGCCGCAGGTACGTGAAGAACGCGAAGTGGCCGGTAAACACCAGCGTGACGGCGAACATGCCGATGCCGACGGTGGGCCGGCGCAGCACGTCGACCAGCGTGCGCAGGCGCGTGGTGCCGCTCGGCGCCATCGACGGCAGCGTCGCGAACTGCGCCGCGAACGCGATCGCGCCGATCACGGCGGCCGCGTAGAACACGTTGCGCCAACCGATCAGGTGCCCGAAATAGCTGCCGAGCGGCGCGGCGGCGATGGTCGCCACGGCCACGCCGCTGAAGATGATCGACAGCGCGCGCGGCACCATCGCGGCCGGCACCAGCCGCATCGTGGTGGCGGCCGACATCGTCCAGAAGCCGCCGAGCGCGATGCCGAGCAGCACGCGTCCGGCCAGGATCGCGCCGAAGCCGCCGGCCGAGGCCACCAGCACGTTCGAGGCGACCAGCATCAGCGAGAACGCCAGCAGCACGCGGCGGCGGTCGATGCCGCGCGTGACCACGGCGGTCAGCAGGCTCGTGACGAGCGCCACCGCGGCGGTCACGGTGACGGCCTGGCCGGCCGTGCCTTCGGTGATGCCGAGGCTGTCGGCCAGCGGCGTGAGCAGGCTCGCCGGCAGGAATTCGGCGGTGACGAGCCCGAACACGCCGAGCGACATCGCATACACGGCGCTCCATGCGGGGTGTGCGACGGGGATCGCGTTATCGGGGGTAGGGGTGGCGATTTCCATGGGTCTGTGGCGTCCGCTTAGGGTTTACGACAAGCGCACAGATTACGGGCCGGCAGGATGACGGTCTATGACATACAATCCGCAAAACTTGATCATTCGTCCGAAACACGATGCCCGATTCCAGCGTATTCGACCCCGATAGCCACGATCTCGTCAGCGAACTGCTGCTCGGCATGCGCCTGAAGGGCGTGCAATACCGGCGCATTCACGTCGCGCCGCCGTTCGGCATGCGCTTCAACAACGCGGCCGATTGCGCGCAGTTCCACTTCGTCGGGCGCGGCACGGTGCTGCTGCGCGCGGCCAGCGGCGAGACGCTCGAACTGCGCGCGGGCGACGCCGTGCTGATGCCGCACGGCGGCCTGCACGCATTGCAGTCGGCGCCCGACGTCGCCTGCACCGAGATCGCCGATTTCGACTGTTCCAAGTTGTGCGAAACGATCGCGGCGATCAACGCGATGCACGAAGGCCGGCTCGCGAGCGGCGAGGTGGCCGACGACGTGCTGATCTTCAGCGGCTGGATGGAGCTCGACCTCGGCGGCATGCAGCCGCTGGTGGCATCGATGCCCGAGATCATGCACGTGGGCACGCTGCTCGAACGCTATCCCGAACTGCGCGCGATGCTCAATGCGATGGAGCGCGAATCGTGTTCCGAGCGCGCCGGCTTCGCGGCGGTGCTGGCGCGGCTGGCCGACGTGGTGGCCGCGTTCATCGTGCGCGGCTGGGTGGAGTGCGGCTGCGGCGATGCGGCGGGGTGGGTGCAGGCGCTGCGCGATCCGCGCCTGGGCCGTGCGATCGTCGCGCTGCATCGCGAGCCGGGCCGCAACTGGACGGTGGCCGAGCTGGCCGCCGAGGCCGGCAATTCGCGTTCGGTGTTCGCCGAGCGCTTCGTGGCGGCCACCGGCATGACGCCGGTGCGCTATCTGACCGAGCTGCGCATGCGCCTGGCCGCGCAATGGATCGCACGCGACCGCGAGCCGATCGAGGCCGTGTCGTACCGGCTCGGCTACGGCTCGCTCGCCGCGTTCAGCCGCGCGTTCAAGCGCACCATCGGCCGCCCGCCCGGCGCGGTGCGTGCGCAGGGCGAGAGCGTGGCGGGCTGATTCCGGCCGAGACGGGCAGGCGGGCCTAACGCGCCTTGCCCAGCCGCGCCTGTTCGGCGAACGACGCGGCGACCGATTCGGCCAGCACCGCCACCGCGCGTTTGAAGTTGCCGAGCTGTTGCGGGAACGCCAGCCAGATATCGAGTTGCAGGTCGAAATCGTCCACCTCGATCACGCGCAACTGGCGGCGCCACGGGCTCGCTTTCAGCACCGCTTGCGGCACCAGCCCGAGGCCGAGCCCGCTCGCCACGAGCCGCAACTGCGTGTCCGTCGCATAGGTGTCGACGCCGAGCCGCAACGTGTGGCCCTGATCGGCCAGCGCGCGTTCGAGCGCCGCGCGATAGCCGCATCCGTCCGGGTTCAGAATCCATTCGTGCGCCGCCAGCGCGGCCATTGCCGCGCGGCGATCGGCCAGCGGCTTGGCGGCGCTCTGCACGACCTTCACGTCGAAGCGCGTGACGAGGCTGCCCGTCACGCCGTCCGGCAGCGCTGCGCCGTCGGGCAGCATCAGCATCGCCGCGTCGACCTGGCCGCGTTCGAGCATGGCCTGCAGGCGCGTGCTCCGGTCGGTCAGCGCTTTCACTTCCAGCGCCGGAAAGCGCTGCTTCATCGCCACCACCGCATCGAACATCGCGATATCGGCCAGCACCTGCGGCAGGCCGAAGCGCAGCATGCCGGACGGTGCGGCGTCGTCGCGCGCGATGTCGTGCAACTGCTCCAGCGCGCGCAGCAGCGGCACGGCCTGCTCGTAGATGCGGCCCGCCAGCGCGGTGGGGCGCGGCGGCTTGGCGTTGCGGTCGAACAGCGTCGCGCCGAGCATCGCCTCCAGCCGCTGGATGCGCTTCGATACCGTGGATTGCGACACGTACAGGCCGGTGGCCGCGCGCGTGAGCGATGCGGCGTCGATCACGGCGATAAACGATCTGAGTTCGTCGATCATCATTCCGATTCATCATGTTGATGATGAATATCATTCTCTTGTGGAAACACGACCGCCAGCCTACTCTGAACGTCCGCTGCACGCCAGTGCCGCATCGTTCACGGAGAAAGCCATGCCCCTCGCACGCATCAACCTGTCCAAGGACACCTCGCCGGACGTCGTCAAGGCGATCGGCGATACGGTGTACGAAGCGATGATCGCCGTCGCCAACGTGCCGCCGCACGACAAATTCCAGATCGTCACGCGGCACGCGCCCGACGAGCTGATCTATCCGGCCGAGGGCTATCTCGGCGTCACCTACACGCCGGCCATCGTGTTCATCCAGATCACCTGGAACGCCGGGCGCACGGTGGACGTGAAGCAGGCGTTCTATCGCGCCGTGGCCGACGGCATCCACGAGAAAACCGGCCTGCGCAAGCAGGATGTCTGGATCAACCTGGTGGACGTGGCACGCGAGGATTGGTCGTTCGGCAACGGCGAGATGCACTACGCGCCGAAGGCGTGAACCGGCACGGGCGCTGCCGGATCGTCGATCTATTCCGCAAATAGATGAATGCGATCTGCAGAATCAATTTCCCCGAACCGCCGGCTGTCCCTACACTTGGCGTTTTGCAGGCGACCCGCCCGGTTTCGCAACGGCGAAGCCGGGCAGCCCAACGGTTCAGGAGAGACGACCCATGACGCAGTACCTGGCTGATTCGAATCGATACAAGGACGCGATGCCGTACCGTCGCGTCGGCCGCAGCGGGATGGTGCTGCCCGCCATCTCGCTGGGCCTCTGGCAGAACTTCGGCGGCGTCGACGTGTTCGAGACGGGCCGCGCCGTGCTGCGCCGCGCGTTCGACCGCGGCGTCACGCACTTCGATCTGGCCAACAACTACGGCCCGCCGGCCGGCTCCGCCGAGGAGAACTTCTCGCGCTGGCTCGCGGCCGATTTCAAGCCGTATCGCGACGAGCTCGTGATCTCGACCAAGGCCGGCTGGCAGATGTGGCCCGGCCCGTACGGCGGCCCGACCGGCACGCGCAAGCACCTGATCGCGAGCTGCGAGCAGAGCCTGCGCCGCATGAAGCTCGATTACGTCGACATCTTCTATTCGCACCGCGTCGACGCGAACACGCCGCTCGACGAAACGATGGGCGCGCTCGTGCAACTGCATCGGCAGGGCAAGGCGCTGTATGTCGGCATTTCGTCGTATTCGCCGGAACTGACGCGCGAAGCCGAGAAGATCCTGCGCGCCGAAGGCGTGCCGCTGTTCATTCATCAGCCGAACTATTCGATGCTGAACCGCAGCATCGAGCAGGGCCTGCTGCCGACGCTCGACGAACTGGGCGTGGGCTGCATCGGCTTCTCGCCGCTCGCGCAGGGGCTGCTGACGTCGAAGTATCTGAAGGACGTGCCGGCCGATGCGCGCGTGAGCCGCAGCGGCTCGATGAATGCCGGCATGTTGAGCGAGCAGAACCTGGAACGCATCCGTGCATTGAACGCGATCGCCGAACGGCGCGGACAGACGCTGGCGCAGATGGCGATCGCCTGGACGCTGCGCGACCCGCGCGTGTCGTCCACGCTGATCGGCGCGCGCAACGTGGTGCAGCTCGACGATTCGCTCGATGCGGTCAAGCAACTGACGTTCACGGCCGAGGAACTGGCCGAGATCGATCGTTACGCGCAGGACGGCAACGTCGACCTGTGGAAGGTATCGTCGGGCATCGGCGCGAGCTGACCGATGGCGGCGGCGGGTGGCCGCCGCGGCATGGCAGGAAGGCAGCGGGCGGCGCGAACGATTTCGCGCCGCCCGTTTTTCATTTGCGCGAAATCCGGTAAACAGCGGCCGGCGGCAGGTTGCGGATCACGCGGCCCACGCAACTGGCCTTCAGGCCCAGCGCGTCGAGCGTGCCGCGCGGAATCGGGCAGCGGAACCCGTAGGTGAACTGAAAGAACGCGCCGTCGTCGCGCAGATAGTGGAACGCGCCGTCGAGGATCGCCGCCACCTTGGGCTTCGGCATCGACAGCAGCGGCAGGCCGCTGACCACCGAGCCCACCGATCGCGGCAGCGCCACGCCGAGCGATTCGAGCCGGGCGGCGTCGCCGATCACGATCTTCGCGTCGGGAAAGCGCTGGATCAGCAGCGTCGCGAACCGGTCGGTGTTGTCGACCAGGATCAGGTCGCGCTGCGCCACGCCGCGCTTGAGCAGCGCCTTGGTGAACACGCCGGTGCCGGCGCCGAGTTCGAGCACGGGGCCGTCGGAGCCGGTGATCTCGCGCGTGATCAGGCGGCTCAGCGGCTCGCCGGACGGCGCGATCGCGGCGACGTTCAGCGGATTCTCGAACCAGGACCTCAGAAAGAACAGCAGATCGGACGATGCGCTTCGGAGTCGCATGTGTCGGGCACCTCGTGGGGAAGGCGGGCGTGGGTCGCGAAGGCGAAGCGCGCCTGCCTGAACAGGGGAGGGAACGCGATAGCCGCCGGATCGCGGCGGCAGGGGAATGCAAAACGCCTTGCAGTGTTGCATCGATTCGTCGGCAAAGACAGGCTCGTTATAGTTCGTTTCATTTTTTTTCGCCACCGCGGGGCGAACCTGTCGCGCCTGCAAGGGCGATGCCATTTGCGTGTCATGGAACCGGCCGCGGCGGCAAACGGCGGCGCGTGCTCGATTGAAACGGGGCATCGACAATCGGGAGAACTTGCGAATTATCGAAGGCGGAACGGGCTCGATCCGGTATCAATTTCCGCAAGGCATCGGCAAGCGGCGGCACTCGATCGATTCATCCCATCCTGAAACATCCGCCTCCAACGCTCCCTTACTCTGCGCTTCATCTCCACTCCATGTGCGCATGCCTCATGCCTGCTCCAATCTCCTCGTCCACCGAAGCCCGGATCCGCCACATTCATGCGCAATGGCACGCCGCGATCGTCGCGCGCGACGTCGAAGCGCTGATGTCGCTCTACGCCGATCATGCGCACTTCGAATCTCCGTCCGTGCTGGCCATTGGATTGGCTGAAGACGCCAGCCCCACCGGCAACCTCGCGGGCAAAGCCGCCATCCGCCACTTCTTCGCCGCCGGTTTCACCCAGCTCGGGAACACCTTCACCGATTGGTACCGCACCGGCGATTTTTTCTCGAACGGCGTTCAGCTGGTTTGGGAATACCCGCGCGCCACGCCCACCGGCGAGCAGACGGATCTCGTCGAATTCATGGACATCGAGGGCGGCCTGATCGTCGCGCATCGCGTCTACTGGGGCTGGCGCGGTCTGCAATCGCTGCTCGCGGTCGCGGAAGCCCGCCGGCGCGCCTGATAAAAGACCAAAGCACAACGGGCCGGCGCATGTTTCCATGCAACCGGCCCGCATCGCGTTCAGTCATCCGAATCGAAACCCCGGGCGCGCCATCCCACCCGCGCCCGGGTAAAACCACCTCAAGCGCTTGCAGCCGCTCCGGCCCGCTCGGTGCGCGCCCAACCGATGAACGCACCCGCGCCCAGCACCGTCAAACACACGATCGGCACGATCATCGGCCCGAACGCGGTGCCGGTCAGCTTGCCGGCCAGCGGCATCAGGTTCTGGCTGAAGAACCCGCCGAGGTTGCCGATCGAGTTGATCGCGGCCACGCTGGCCGCGGCCCGCGCGCCAGTGAAATAACGCGGCGGCATCGACCAGAAGCACGGGTAGATCAGCGGAATGCACGCGCCGCCGAGCACCAGCGCGATGAAGCGCAGCGGGGTGGTGGGCAGCACGAGGCTCAGCACGAATCCCGCCGCGCCGAGCGCGGCCACGATTCCGATCGTGCGCAGCAGGCTCTTCGCGCGCTTGAGCTTGGGCGGCAGCCAGATCAGCAGAATCACGGCCAGCGCCCACGGCAGCATGCTCAGCAAACCGTTCGTGCTGCTCGACACGCCGAACGATTTGACGAGGGTCGGCAGCCAGTAGGTCACGCCGTACAGCGACGTCGACATCATCATGTAGGTGCCCGCGAACAGCAGCACGCGCGGATCGACGAAGGCCTTCCACGGCTTCGCATGCTCGGCGTGCGGCGGCGCCTCGCGCTCGAGCGCGTTGGCCACGAGCTGCTTCTCGTGTTCCGACAGGAAACGCGCCTCGCGGTACGACGTGGGCAGCAGCCAGAACACCAGAATGCCCACCAGCACGGCCGGCAGGCCGGTGGCGATGAACACCCATTGCCAGCCCTCCAGCCCGCCGATGCCGCTCAGGCTCAGCAGCCAGCCGCCCACCAGCGAGCCGAGCATGTTGGCCAGCGCGCTGCCGAGCGTGAAGATGCCGAGCACGCGCGCGCGGTAGCTCTGCGGAAACCACAGCGTCAGGTAGTAGATCACGCCCGGATAGAAGCCGGCCTCGGCGATCCCGAGCACGAAGCGCAGCCCGCTGAAGATCGGCATCGAGGTGGTGAAACCCATCGCGACGGTGATCAAGCCCCACGTCAGCATGATCCGCGCGAGCCAGACGCGCGCGCCGAACTTGTGCAGCGCGAGCGTGCTCGGCACCTCGAACAGCAGGTAGCCGATGAAGAACAGCGAGGACGCCAGGCCGAACGCCGATTCGGAGATATTGAGGCTGTGCGCCATCTGCAGCTTCGCGAAGCCGACGTTCTGCCGATCGATGAACGAGATCAGGAACATCACGACGAGGATCGGCATCAAGCGCCACGCGATCTTCGACATGACGCGCTGCTCGTCACCGGCGGCAGCGAGGGAAGGGGAGGCAAGGGTCACGCTGGGCTCCTGTTTGAAGCGTGTTGCTGAAAGTGTTGCTGAAGCGACTCGCAGTGCGAATCGTGGGGCTCAACGCGTCAGATACGCATCGAGCTGGGCCGTGAACATCTCGTTCCAGGTTCGCGGCCGGGTCTTGATGGTGCCGACGCCGTGCAGAAAGTCGACGAATGCCATGAGCCGGTCGGGCACCACCGCGTAGCGCGTGTCGGGCATGGCGAGCATTGCGACGATGTCGTCGGCGGACACGCGCAGGCCCGACGACGACACGTAGATCGCGGCGGCCTCGCGCGGCTGCGCGGCGATGAAGCGGTTGGCCTCGTCGAGCGCGCCGATGAACGCGGCGGCCAGCCCCGGCTCGGCGTCGATCACGCTTTTCGGCGCGAACACCACGTCGAGCGTCAGCGGGCCGAGCGCCTGCACGGCGTCGGCCACGCGATGAATGCCGGGCTGGCGCAGTTCGAGCGTCGAGAACGGCGGCGAGCCGAAATGCGCGGTCACGCCGCCGTCGCGCCGGATCAGCGCGTCCATGGCCTGCGGATGCGGCAGGTTCAGGGTGATCGGGTCGAGCTTCGCGAAATGCGGCAGTCCGAACTGTCGCGCGGCCATCATCTGCAGCACGACGGCGGCCAGCGACGTATGGATGCCGGGCACGGCGATCCGGTCGGCGGGCGTGAAATCGGCGAGGCCGCGGATCCGCGCCTGGTTGGTGTTCAGCGCGAGCGAGGTGGCCGACAGCCCCGCGATGCCGATCACCTCGACGTTCGGAATGCCGCGCGCCCGCGCCCACAGCTCGATGAAGCCGGGCGCGCCGGCGCCGGCGAAGTCGAGCGTGCCGGCCATCATCGCGTCGTTCACGGAGTTGCCGCCGTCGAGCAGCACCCACTCGGGTTTGACCCGACCCAGCCCGCGCCGCGCCGCGTGCGTCTCGAACAGGCGCTGCCGTTCCATCACGAGCAGCGGCAGATACAGCACGCCATATCCCTTCGAGATCCTGACGGTCCGGCCGCGCGCGAACGAGAACGCCCGCGCCGGGCGTGCGAGCGGCGCGGCGGCAGCGGCTAGGCCGGCGGCGAGCAGCGCGCGCCGGCCGGACGACGGCGTGGGCATCGTGCGGTCTCCTCCGAAACGGCCATGGCGGCCTCTTGACGAACTGGCATGGAGGTTAGCGGGCGAACCTGAGAAAATGCTGAGATCCGTCCCTCGGGAATACCCCTAACCCCCTTATCGGCAGGACTCACCATGCGCATTCTGGTCGTCGAGGACGACGCGGAAATCGGCGAGGCGATCGGCAGCCGCCTGACGCGGCTCGGCCACGCGGTCGATCTCGAACGCGACGGCGCGGCGGCCAGCAGCCTGCTCGGCGTCGAGGCGTTCGATCTGGTCGTGCTCGACGTGATGCTGCCGTCGATGGACGGCTTCGCGATCCTGCGCCGCCTGCGCGCCTCGGGCAGCACCACGCCGGTGCTGCTGGTCACGGCGCGCTCGGCGATCGACGATCGCGTGAGCGGCCTGGGCCTCGGCGCGGACGACTACCTCGTCAAGCCGTTCGACTATCGCGAGCTCGATGCGCGCGTGCAGGCGCTGCTGCGCCGCAACAGCGGCCACGCCAGCGACGTGCTGCGCTTCGGCGGCCTCGCGATCGACCGCAGCAGCCGCCTGGCCGAACTCGACGGCCAGCCGCTGCCGCTGTCGCGCCAGGAGTTCGCGCTGCTCGAAATCCTGGCGAGCCGCCCGCAGCGCGTGTTTTCGAAGGACGAACTGCTGAACCAGTTGTTCAGCTTCGGCCGCGAGCCGTCGGCGAACGCGGTCGAACAATACGTGACGCGCGTGCGCAAGAAGCTGCAGGGCAGCGACGTCGAAATTCGCACGGCACGCGGGATGGGCTATCAGATTGCGGCGCGCTGACTGGTTTCCGAAGACGCTGTTCGGCCGCACGCTGCTGTTCATCGCGTGCGTGGTGCTGTCGGGCGCGGCCGCGCTGGCGCTGGCGGCGCGCTATTACGCGGGCGTCGCGGCCGAGCGCGCCTACGATCAACTGCTGTCGGGCGCGGCGATCCAGGTGGCCGAGAACCTCTACGTGCAGGGCGGCGTGCTGGCGCTCAATCCGCCGGTGGCGGCGCTGTCGACGCTGTCGCGCTACGACGTCGTCTACTACAAGGTGGTCGATTCGCGCGGCGTGGCGGTGGCCGGCTACAACACGCTGCCCGATGCGGCGAACGTGGCGGCCGCGCAACGCGGCACGCAATTCGCCTCGCGCGACTACGAGCGGCAGCCGGTGCGGATCGCCACCATCGCGCGCTACATGCCGGAAGAGCGCACGCCCGGCTGGGCGCTGGTGACGGTGGCGCAGACCACCCACGCGCGCGAGCAGTTGACCAACGACATGAGCCTCAAGGTGTGGACGCTGATCGGCCTGATGACGGCGCTCGCGATCGGCGCGAGCGCGCTGGCGATCCGGCGCGGCCTGATGCCGCTCGCGCAGATCGAATCGATCATCGCCGCGCGCGATCCGGCCGACCTGCGGCCGGTGGTGATCGATACACCGAGCGAGATCGCCGCCATCATCGGCGCGATCAACGGCCTGCTGCGGCGGCTCGGCGAGCGCGTCGCCACCATGCAGCGCTTCATCGCCGACGCGGCGCATCAGATGCGCACGCCGCTCGCGCGGCTCGACGCGCAGATCGAAATGCTCAGCAACGAAACCGACGCCGCGCGGCAGCGCACGCGGCTCGACACGCTGCGCGCGACCTGTTCCGACGTGGGCCGGCTGACCGGGCAACTGCTCAATCACGCGATGGTGATCCACCGCACCGAGGTCGTGCCGCTGCAGCCGGTGGATCTGGCCGCGCTGGCGCGCGAGGTGCTGGGCCGCACGATTCCGCTGGCCGACGAGCGCGACGTGCAGGTTTCGCTCGACGCGCGCCTGAGCGACGCCACCATCGACGGCGACGCGATCAGCCTGCAGGAAGCGCTGTCGAACGTGCTGCACAACGCGCTGCATCACGGCGACGCGAGCCAGATCGGCGTGAGCCTCGACGGCACGCGCGAGCAGGTGAGGCTGACCGTGACCGACAACGGCGCGGGCATCGCTCGCGAGCATTGGGAGGCCGTGCTGCGCCCGTTCGTGCGGCTCGACGGCAGCGGCGCGCAGCGCCGCGACGGCTCGGGGCTGGGCCTCGCGATCGTCAAGGAGGTGATGGACGCGCACGGCGGCCAGGTCGCGTTCGCGCTGCCGGAGCCGGGCGGATTCTCGGTGATCCTGACGTTTCCGCGCCACGCCTGAATGCGGCCGAAATGAAAACGGGGCGGCCGAAGCCGCCCCGCGATGCGCGACCCGCGAGAGGCGGGTCGGGCGCTGCGATTGCCGTTGCTTAGTTGGTCGACAGCGTCAGGGCGGCGGTCAGGTCGCCCATCGGCGCCGCGCCGTTGTTGGCCAGTGCGTTGTCGCGCACCGTCAGGCCATGCAGCTTCGGCAGGCTGTAGCGGCGCGTGATGAAGCGCAGGATCGAGGCCGTGTCGTATTGCGTGTGATCCACGAAACCCTTCTTCGCGAACGGCGACACGATCAGCGCCGGAATCCGCGTGCCCGGGCCCCAACGGTCGCCCTTCGGCGGCGCGGCGTGATCCCAGAAACCGCCGTTTTCGTCGTACGTCACGATCACGACCATGTTGTTCCACTGCGGGCTCTGCTGCAGGCGGGCGATCACGTCGGCGATGTGCTGGTCGCCCGAGGCCACGTCGGTGTAGCCCGCGTGCTCGTTCAGGTTGCCCTGCGGCTTGTAGAACGACACCTGCGGCAGCGTGCCCGCGTCGATCGCCTTGATGAACTCGCTGCCGTTGATGCCGCCGTCCAGCACGTGCGCCGCACGAGCCGCCGTACCCGGAGCCAGGTTCTTGTAGTAGTTGAACGGCTGGTGGTGGTACTGGAAGTTCGCCTTCGAGAGCGTCGTGCCGTCGGCCGCTGCGGCCGGGGCCGTGCCTTGCGCGTTGCTCAGCGCCGCGCCGAACGCGCCGCCGTACCAGGCCCACGAAACCTTGGCGTCGCTCAGCAGGTCGCCGATCGTCGTTTCCGTCTGCGGCGGCAGCGTGGTGGCGACGGTCGGGTCGGCCAGCGTCAGAGTCGTGTCGGTCGAAGCCGGCTTGTTGCCGCTCGGCTGATACGGCGGCTGCATCGTGTTGACCGCGTAGAAGTCCGGCGTCAGGTTGCCCGAGTTCAAGAACTTCGGTGCGCCGCTCAGCGCGGAGGCCGGCGAGTTGGCCGTATCCACCGTCAGCGACACGCCGTCGGCGTTCACCGTCGAGATCGACTTGGCGGCCACGCTGTTGTTGGCGTTCGGGTAGACCGGCGCGCAGGCGCAGATCAGGTATTGGTGGTTCAGGAACGAACCGCCGAACGCGCCCATGAAGAAGTTGTCGGCCAGCGTGTATTGCTGGGCGATCTTCCACAGCGGCAGCTTCGATGCGTCGGCGTTGTAGTGGCCCATCACGAGGCCGCCCGAATCCGCCCAGGCCGCGAACATGTTGTTCTTGCCGCCGTTGATCTGCATCTGGTTCTCATAGAACCGGTGATACAGGTCGCGCGTCGTGACGCTCAGCCCCGTATTGAAGCCGGCCGTGTCGTCGATCGCGAACGGCGCGTTCGGCAGGTTGGCCGTCATCGCTTCCGTGACCGGCACGGCTGCGCCGGCGGCGGTCAGGCCGCCCCAGATCTTCGGCAGCGTGGCGAGCTTCGTGCCGTCGCGATCGAGCTGAACCGCCGCGTTCGCATCGATGTTGGCCGTGCCGTTCGCGCCCGGGAAGGCGCCGTAGAGGTTGTCGAAGCTGCGGTTTTCCGCGTAGATCACCACGATGTTCTTCACCGACGCGAGCGTCTGGGCGGCAGGCGCGGTGGTGGTGGTAGCGGGCGCGGTCGTGACATCGTCGCCGCCGCAGCCTGCCAGGAAGGCGGCCGCTGCGAGCGCGATGGGCGTAACGCGGATCAAGGTTTTCTTCATTCGTTGTCTCTCTGTCGCACATGTACCGTAGGAGCCGGCGGAATCCTCGTATGACGAATGACAGCCGGCCGACCGGATTATGTAAGTAATGTTTGACGGCTAAATGTAGTAAAGCTTTCGTTTTACTGTCGGTGTGAAGTCATGCAATTGACATTTGACTGACATACGCTCGCGCCTTCCTTTCTTGCCTTTCGGAACGTCATGCGCAGCCTGTCAGAAGACCTCGCCCGGCCCCGGCCGTCTCGTCACCCGTTCGCCGCGCGCGCGGCCGTCATCGCGTCGATGCTGGTCGCGGGGCTGTTGAGCGGCTGCGACTCGCATGCACCGGGCTCGGCGGGCGGCGCGCCGGCCGCATCGAGCGCCGCGGCCTCGGCCGCGCAGGCCGCCGCGCCGCAGGCCGCGAGCAACGAGGTGGTGGTGGCGAACCAGCCGCAGACGCGCGCGCAGGTCTACGCGGCCGTCAAGAAAATGACAGCACTCGGTAAGCAGATGTTTTTCGATCCGGCGCTGTCGGGTTCCGGCAAGCTGGCGTGCGCGTCGTGCCACAGCGCCGAGCATGCTTTCGGTTCGCCTAACGCGCTGTCGGTGCAGTTGGGCGGCGACGATCTGCATCAGCAGGGCTTCCGTGCGGTGCCCACGCTGATGTACCTGCAGAAGGTGCCGCCGTTCACGCGGCACTTCCACGATTCGGACGAGGAAGGCGACGAGAGCGTCGACGCGGGCCCGACGGGGGGCCTGACCTGGGACGGCCGCGTCGATCGCGGCGAGCAGCAGGCGCGCATTCCGCTGCTGACGAAGTTCGAGATGAACAGCACGCCGGAGAAGGTCGCGCAGGCCGTGCGCGCCGCGCCGTATCTGGCCGACTTCCGCGCGACGTTCGGCGACAAGGTGCTGGGCGACGATAAGGCCACCTTCGAGGCCGTGCTGCAGGCGCTCGGCACCTACGAGCAGACGCCCGAGGTGTTCACGCCGTACAGCAGCAAGTACGACGCGTTCCTCGACCACAAGGCCACGCTGACCGAAGCCGAGATGCGCGGCCTGGCGCTGTTCAACGACGAGAACAAGGGCAATTGCGCGAGCTGCCACATCAGCCAGCGCTCGCTCGACGGCCAGCCGCCGCAGTTCAGCGATTTCGGCCTGATCGCGATCGGCGTGCCGCGCAATCGCGCGCTGGCGGTCAACAAGGATCCGAAGTTCTACGATCTCGGCGCATGCGGGCCGGAGCGCAAGGACCTGAAGGGCGAGGACGAATACTGCGGGATCTTCCGCACGCCGACGCTGCGCAACGTGGCGCTGAAGAAGGCGTTCTTCCACAACGGCATCTATCACTCGCTCGAAGAGGTGATGCGTTTCTACGTGCAGCGCGACACCAACCCGGAGAAGTTCTATCCGGTGCGTCACGGCGTGGTGCAGAAGTTCGACGATCTGCCGAAGCGCTACTGGGCCAACATCAACACCGAGCCGCCGTTCGACCGCAAGAAGGGCGGGAAGCCGGCGCTCGACGAGGCCGAGATCCAGGACGTGATCGCGTTCCTGAACACGCTGACCGACGGTTATCAGCCCGGCGGCGCGAGCCAGGACAAGGCCGCCGCGCACTGAGGCCGGCCCGCGGCGGGCCGCCTCCGATCGTCGAAAAACGGCATGGTATGCTCGCCGGCGGGGCGCATGCGCGCCTCGTTCCGCTCATCCGAATGCCAAGGAGAACCGACGATGGGGGCACCCGTTGCGAACCCGAAACCGGCGGCAGGGCGGCCGCGGCAGGCGGCGCGCACGCTGTCGTGCGGCGTCGTGCTGCTCGATCCGGCGGGCCGCGTGTTGCTTGCGCACGCAACCGAAACCACGCATTGGGACATTCCGAAGGGCGCGCGCGATCCGGGCGAAGCCGAGCGCGACGCCGCGCTGCGCGAGCTGTTCGAGGAAACCGGCATCGTGCTCGCGCCCGATCGTCTCGTCGAGCTGGGCCGCTTCGCCTACCGTTCCGACAAGGATCTCTACCTGTTCGCCGCGCGCCTGCGCGATGCCGAAACCGATCTGTCGGCCTGCCTCTGCACCTCGATGTTTCCGAGCCGCGCCACCGGCGCGTCGATTCCCGAAATGGATGCGTTCCGCTGGGTCGAGGTGGCGGCGGTGGCCGAGTACGCGAGCCGCAGCCTCGCCAAGGTGTTCGCCGGCACGCTGTCGCTGACGGCGTTGCATCGGCGGTTGCCGGCCTGAGCGCGGCGCCGCCGCGTGCGTGCAACCGACGAAAAAAAACCGGCCGAGGCCGGTTTTTTTGCATCGAGCGCCGGGCGAGCGGCCCGGCGTGATCGCCTTACTTGCCGCCCCAGCTGTCGCGCAGCGGCACGATCCGGTTGAACACCGGCTTGCCCGGCTGCGTGTCGTAGCGATCCGCCACGAAGTAGCCGTGACGCTCGAACTGGTAGCGCGCTTCGGGGGCCGCGTTCTCGGCGCCGGCGGCGCCCGGTTCGAGGTAGGCGTTCACGATCTTCTTCGAATCGGGGTTCAGCGCTTCGAGGTAGTTCGCGCCGCCCGCATCGGGATGCGCTTCGCGGAACAGGCGGTCGTAGATGCGCACCTCGGCCGGCACCGCATGCGCGGCGCTGATCCAGTGGATGTTGCCCTTGACCTTGTAGGTGTTCGCGCCTTCGGTGCCCGACTTGCTGTCCGGGAAGTAGTTGCAGTGCACCGCCGTGACGTTGCCTTGCGCGTCCTTGTCGAAGCCCGTGCATTCGATCACGAAGCCGTAGCGCAGCCGCACCTTGTTGCCCGGGAACAGGCGGAAATAGCCCTTCGGCGGCACTTCCTGGAAATCCTCGCGCTCGATCCACAGCTCGCGCGAGATCGGGAACGTGCGCTGGCCGCGCTCCGGATGATGCGGATGGACGGGCGCGGTGCAATCCTCGCTCTGGCCTTCGGGGTAGTTGTCGATCACGAGCTTGAGCGGATCGAGCACGGCCACCGTGCGCGGCACCTTCTCGTCGAGATCGTCGCGCAGCGCGCCTTCGAGCACGCCCATGTCGATCCACGAATCGACCTTGGTCACGCCGATCCGGTCGCAGAACAGGTGCAGGCTTTCCGGCGTGAAGCCGCGGCGGCGGATGCCGACGATGGTCGGCATGCGCGGATCGTCCCAGCCGTCGACGTGGTTCTCGGTCACCAGTTGCAGCAGCTTGCGCTTGCTGGTGATCGCGTACGTGAGGTTCAGGCGCGAGAACTCGATCTGTTGCGGCAGCGGGCGCGTGAAGCGGCCGGCGTCGGCCAGTTCGTTGAGCACCCAGTCGTACAGCGGGCGGTGATCCTCGAATTCGAGCGTGCAGAGCGAATGCGTGATGCCTTCGAGCGCGTCCGAGATGCAGTGCGTGTAGTCGTACATCGGATAGATGCACCACGCGTCGCCCGTGCGGTAGTGATGCGCGTAGCGGATCCGGTAGATGACGGGATCGCGCATGTTGAAGTTCGGCGACGCCATGTCGATCTTGGCGCGCAGCACGTGCGCGCCTTCGGCGAACTCGCCGGCCTTCATGCGGCGGAACAGGTCGAGGTTTTCCTCGGGCGAGCGGTCGCGGAACGGCGAGTTCGTGCCCGGCTCGGTGGCCGAGCCGCGGTTCGCGCGCATGTCCTCGGCGCTCTGGCTGTCGACGTAGGCACGGCCGCGCTCGATCAGCAGCTCGGCGAACTGATAGAGCTGGTCGTAGTAATCGCTCGCGAAATACTGGTGATCCTTGCCGTCCTTCCGCCAGTCGAAGCCGAGCCATTTCACGGCGTCGATGATCGAGTCGACGTATTCGACGCTTTCCTTTTCCGGATTCGTGTCGTCGAAGCGCAGGTGGCACACGCCGTCGTAGTCGCGCGCGACGCCGAAGTTCAGGCAGATGCTCTTCGCGTGGCCGATGTGCAGATAGCCGTTCGGCTCCGGCGGGAAGCGCGTTTCGACGCGGCCGCCCCATTTGCCCGAGCGGTTGTCGTCGTCGATGGTGTTGCGAATGAAATTGGATGCCGCGGGGGCGTCGTTGCGTTCGGTGCTCATGCGGGAACTGGAAGAAGTGGGGCGCGCGCCGGTTGCGCCGCCCGAAACCGTCGATTCTACCTGACGCGGGCGCGGAACGAGGCGCGCGGGGCCGCGAGGGCGGCCTTCTGTTTCAGTCGTAACGGGAGGTAAATCGCGTTGTCCGGCGGCGCGCGGCCTTTTTAAGATAAGTCACCCGGTTCGAAGCCGCATGAACTCCAAGGGGAATACCAACATGAACACGAAAATGAAAACCACGCACTTTCTGATCCGCGCAACGGTCATCGCCGTTGTCCTGTCCAGCCTCGGCGCCTGCGCCGTGACGCGCACCCAGCGCAACGCCGGTATCGGCGCGGCGGCGGGCGGCGCGCTGGGTTACCTGATCACGGGCGGCCCGATCGGCACCGTGGCGGGCGCGGCCGGCGGCGCGCTGGTGGGCGCGAACGTTCATCGTTGATGCCTGCGGGCGGCGGGGCGCGGCGA
>NZ_JAAGPF010000784.1 GCF_017104645.1 Burkholderia sp. Ac-20379 | reverse complement strand
AACGCGATCGCGATCCGCGACGACCTGCGCGCCCGCCGCGAGGCCCGCGCCGCCGACGCGGCGCTCGCGCGCGGCGAACGCCGCCCGCTGCTCGGCGTGCCGATCACCGTCAAGGAATCGTTCGACGTGGCCGGGCTGGTCACCAGCATGGGCGCGCCCGCGTACGCGGCGAACCGCGTCGAGCACGATTCGCACGCCGTGGCCGCGCTGCGCGAGGCCGGCGCGATCGTGATCGGCAAATCGAACGTGCCGCTCAACAATTCCGATCTGCAAAGCTACAACGACGTGTACGGCCTGACCGGCAACCCGTGGGATCTCGCGCGCACGCCGGGCGGCTCCTCGGGCGGCTCGGCCGCCGCCGTGGCGGCAGGCTACGTCGCGCTGGAGATCGGCTCCGACATCGGCGGATCGATCCGGATTCCTGCGCATTTCACCGGCATCTTCGGCCACAAGCCGAGCTACGGCATCGTCTCGATGCACGGCACCGGCGTGCCGACCGGGCGCATCGTCGACCGCGACCTGTCGGTGGCCGGGCCGCTCGCGCGCAGCGCCGGCGATCTCGAGCTGGCGCTCGACGTGCTCGTCAACCGCGAGCCATTGGCCGCCAAGGGCTGGCGCCTGACGCTGCCGCCCGCGCGCGCCGCCCGGCTCGACGCGTTCCGCGTGCTGGTGCTCGATGCGTGGCCCGGCGTCGAGCCGAGCCTGTCGGAGCGCGAGGTGGTCGCGCGTGTGGTGGCGCGGCTGCGCGAGCACGGCACGCCGTTGACGTTCGCCGCCGATCTGCCCGACGGCACGCTGCCCGATCTGGCCGCCTCGCATCCGCTGTTCCGCACGCTGTCGGGGGCCTCGCTCGCCGAGCCGCCGCCGTTGAGCGCGGGCCAGCAGGCGCGGCTC
>NZ_JAAGPF010000783.1 GCF_017104645.1 Burkholderia sp. Ac-20379 | reverse complement strand
CGAGGCCAGATCGGTGCTGCGCGAGCCGAGCACGGGCAGCACGTCGATGCCGCCCGCCACGCACAGGTAGCCGCGCATGCCGTGCTGGGCGGCGGGCAGCGTCAGCGTTTCGCCGGCCGCGACCGGCAGGCTCCACCATGAATGGACGGCGCGCTCGCCGAGCGTCGCGCCGAATTCGGTGCCGGTGATGGCGATCCGGGTGGCGCGCGGGAAGCGGAAGGCGGCCGGGCCGAACGTGATCTCGATGGCGGCCGCGCCGGGCCGGTTGCCCACCAGCCGGTTGCCGATTTCGAGCGCCAGCGTGTCGAGCGCGCCGCCGAGCGCGACGCCGAGATGGCGGAAGCCCGGCCGGCCGGCGTCCTGCACGGTGGAAAGCGGGCCGGCGCGCAGGACTTCGATGCCGGCGGACGCGGAGCGGGTATTCATGCGCCGTGTACCTCCGACACGCTGAAGCGCACGCGGTCGCCCGGCTGCAGCAGGGTGGGCGGGGTGCGCGAGGGATCGAACAGCGCCAGCGCGGTGCGGCCGATCAACTGCCAGCCGCCGGGCGCCGAGGCCGGATAGATGCCGGTTTGCGTGCCGCCGATGCCGACCGAGCCGGCCGGCACCTCGATGCGCGGCACGGTGCGGCGCGGCGTGTGCAGCGCGGCGTCCAGCCCGCCCAGGTAGGCGAAACCGGGCTGGAAGCCGAGAAAGAACACCACGTAGTCGCCGGCGGCGTGGCGCTCGGCCACCTCGCGCGGCGCGAGGCCGGTGTGGGCGGCCACGGCGGCCAGATCGGGGCCGGCCGCGCCGCCGTAGATCACCGGAATCTCCACCTCGCGGCCA
>NZ_JAAGPF010000782.1 GCF_017104645.1 Burkholderia sp. Ac-20379 | reverse complement strand
CATCAGCGTGCCGCCGCGCGAGGAAAACACGGCAGCGCGACGAGCACGACCCCGGCGGCCGCCAGCCACACGAGGCCCCAGCCACCGCGAGTCAACAGGGACGGGATCGCCAACGGCGTCAGGAAATAGCCGGCGTAGACGACCGTATTGGCCATGCCGAGCGCGGTCCCCGCACGCTGCGCGCCGGCCATCGTCGCCAGTTCGGCGTAGGCCACGCCGTGCCAGGCCGACACGGCGATGCCGGCCGCCACCAGCAGCAGCGCGGCGAGATCGAGGCTGGGCGTCGAGCGTGCCGCGCCGGCGGCGCAGGTCGCCGCGGCGAGCGCCGCGAACAGCGCGAACGCCAATCCGGCCGTGCCGCGCACGAACGCGCGCCGGTTGCCGAGCCGATCGGTCGCGCGGCCGCTCCAGACCCGCGACACCATCGCACCGAGCTGGATCGTCACCATCGCGATGCCGATGCGCGCCGCGCCGAAGCCGGCGAAATCGTGGAGAAACACCGTCGCGAAGCTGAGGATGGCGAACTGCGGCACGCAGAGCAGCCCGATGCCGAGCACGAGACGCCGCAGCGTGGGATCGCGCAGTGGCTGTGCGGCCGCGGCATGGCTGCCGCCAACGGCCCGCGGAGCCGGTGCTGCTATATCGCCGGCCGGCTCGTGCAGCCAGCGCCACGTCAGGAGCGTGGCCAGCGCGACGAAGCCGCCCAGCACGCCGAACACGGCCGCGAAGCCCGCATGCGCGGCCAGCGGTGGCAGCAGG
>NZ_JAAGPF010000781.1 GCF_017104645.1 Burkholderia sp. Ac-20379 | reverse complement strand
ACAACAACTCCTACCCAACCCGACCGCATTCCGATCTGATCGTCGATCCGGCGTGGCGAACGCTGCCGCCGGCCGCCACGGCCGGCCTGCGCGACGACGGCACCACGGCGATCGTGCCGATCCTGCGCGAACTCGCGAAGCAGCCGTCGCAGCTCGGCGCGCTGCTGAAGCTGGCCGGCGACGCGCGCGCGGCCAAGACGGCGTTGATGCAGGCGCGTCACGCGTTCGAACGCGAAGGCGCCTGGCGCGGGCTGTAAGCCGCGCCTGCCCGCCATGCCCTTCCTCGATACCTTCTTCTCCCGTGCCGGCCGCTATGCGATCGGCACGGAATCGTCTTCCGGCCGCCGCTATCTGTCGATCCCGGTATCGAACCGGCGCGTCGACTACGAAGAACACTACGGCCTCACCGAGGCCGAGGCGCAACGCTTCCTGGCCGAACCCGAACTGGCGCTGCAATTCGCCGACGCCTGCCGCGCGCGGCTGCACGACGACCGCCTGCTGACGCCGCCCGGCAGCGATCGCGGCGTCGCTTCCTGAACGGCTTCAGACCGCCCGCATTCCCGTTTCCCCCGCTTTCGATCCCTGCCGCAACAGCGGCGATGTCGTTTCATCCCACGTGACAACATTTGTTGTTGAGATATAGAATTCATGAATCGTATGTTGTCGAATGCCGATGCGACCCCGCCCGGCGATCCCGCAACCGATTTCCGTTTTCCGCCTTCGCAAGGTCATAGATGAAAGCACTTCACCCTGTCGTCGTCGCCGGCGCGCCGCACGAGATCGGCCGTCAGCTCGGCGAACTGGCGCGCCCCGGGATGGACGCCTATCGCGCCCGCAGCGCCGCCTGGCAAGCGGTCGCGGCGCGGCTCGGCGATCCGCTGCTGCCGGCGCTGCGGCGCGCG
>NZ_JAAGPF010000780.1 GCF_017104645.1 Burkholderia sp. Ac-20379 | reverse complement strand
CGGCGCGGCGCGGCCGAGCTGGCCAGCTCGACGAGCGCCGCCGCGTAGGCCTCGGCGCGCGTCACGTCGTCTTCCGCCACGGCCAGCGCGCAGGCGTGACGCAGCGCGACGCAGCACGACAGCGGCTCGTTGTCGGCGCCCATCAGGTCGGGGATCTCGCAATCGCGCGGCGTGCCGCCCACCAGCCACTGCACGGTGGACAGCGCGGCGTTCGCGATCAGGTGCAGCGACAGGCCGTGACGCGTGGCCAGCGCGCGCGCCTCGCGCACCACGTCGGGCTGGGCGGCGGTGGCGTCGCCGAGCAGCGGAATCGCCTGATGCAGATCGCCGGTGTAGGCGCGCAGCATGCCTTCGATGAGCCGTGCGTTGTACTGCGCGGCGGGCCAGCGCGCCGCCTCGGCGATCTCCGAATACTTGCGCGACAGCTCGCGCGCGCGCTCGGTTTCGCCGCGGATCTGCGCACGGAAGAACAGGTGCAGCAGCGCGCGCAGTCGGGTGGAATTGTCGGCGCAGGCGCTGGCGATCTCGTAGGCGCGCTGCCATTGCAGCGCCGCCTCGCTGGCCGCGTTGCGCTTGCAGGCCAGCGCGTTCGCGAGCGCCGCCGCCACGCGCATCTCGGGGCGGATCCGGCGCAGCTCGCCGCTGTCGCCGCACACCGCCACGCGGCGCGCCCAGCCCACGTATTCGTCGCCGAGCGCGAGCCGCACCCACAGCGGCGCGGAATGGTCGAGCAGATCCGCGCCGAGTTCGGGCTTGCCGTTGTCGATGCTCCACTCGAGCGCGGCGCGCAGGTCGGCCAGATCGTGCCGCACCGAAGGCGGCGCGAGGAACGGCCCTGCGCCGAGATCGGAAGAGCACACGGCATAACTCCAGCCACCATAAATGAGCTCTTATGCCGTCCTC
>NZ_JAAGPF010000779.1 GCF_017104645.1 Burkholderia sp. Ac-20379 | reverse complement strand
CGGTGCCCGCGCCGCCGAACGGCCCGGGGCGCGTGGTGGTGTGCGCCGACTTCGTGCCCGACCACGGCGGCCCGCACGACACCGTCTCCGCCCTCAGCTCCGGCCAGCCCCACTGACCCCGTCAGCCCGGCGGCAGCAGCGGATCGCATCGCCGCGACGCAGCCGCCTGCCCGCCTCAATCGCTGACCTTCCCCCTGCCCGCCTTCACCGCGCCGCGCCGGTTCTTGGCGTCGAGCCGCCGCTCCTTCGAGGCGCGCGTCGGCCGCGTGGCGATGCGTGCGCGGCGCACCACGGCCACGTCGGCGATCAGCGCATCGAGCCGCGCCAGCGCCGCCGCGCGGTTCTGCTCCTGCGTGCGGTATTCCTGGGATTTCAGCACCACCACGCCGTCGCGCGTGATGCGCTGATCGGACAGCGCGAGCAGGCGCTCCTTCAGGATGTCGGGCAGCGACGAGGCGCGGATGTCGAAGCGCAGATGGATCGCGCTCGACACCTTGTTGACGTTCTGCCCGCCCGCACCCTGGGCGCGCACGGCCGACAGTTCGATCTCGGCCGGTTCGAGCGTGTAGCGGATCATCGCAACGCCTCCGCATCGAGGCGCGCGGCCGCGTCGGCCATGCGCGCGGCCAGGCCCGTGTCGCGCTGGGTGCGCGTGGCGATCGCCTGCGCCAGCACGGCGCGCGGCCCGATCACCTGCACCCGCTGGCGCGCCCGAGTGATCGCCGTATAGACGAGCTCGCGCGACAGCACGCGCCCGAACGCGGCCGGCAGCACCAGCGCCGCCCCGTCGAATTCCGAGCCCTGCGACTTGTGGACCGTCAGCGCGAACGCCGTATCGTGCGGAGATCGGAAGAGCGTCGGGTATGGAAAGAGGGTGGGTGTGGGGGTAGAGCTCGGTGTGCGCCG
>NZ_JAAGPF010000778.1 GCF_017104645.1 Burkholderia sp. Ac-20379 | reverse complement strand
CGCGCGGCTCGCTGCTGGCCGCGCTCGACACGGGCGACGCGCAGGTGGCCTCGGTCATCGCGAAGCTGCGCAAGGTGCTCGGCAAGGACATCCCGGTGCTGATCACCGGCCCGACGGGCGCGGGCAAGGATCTGCTCGCGCAGGCGATCCACGGCGATTCGCCGCGCGGCCATGCGCCGTTCGTGGCGGTGAACTGCGCCTCGATCCCGGAGACGCTGATCGAATCCGAACTGTTCGGCTATGAGGAAGGCGCGTTCACGGGCGCGAAGCGGCGCGGCGCGGCGGGCAAGCTGTTGCAGGCCAACGGCGGCACGCTGTTCCTCGACGAGATCGGCGACATGCCGTACGCGCTGCAAGCCCGGCTGCTGCGCGTGCTGCAGGAGCGGCACGTGAACCCGCTGGGCTCGTCGAAATCGATCCCGATCGACGTGACGATCATCTGCGCGACACACCGCGACCTGCGCGAGATGCTGGCGCAGAACCGCTTCCGCGAGGATCTCTATTACCGCCTGAACGGGCTGACGGTGCGCCTGCCGGCGCTGCGCGAGCGCAGCGACCTGCGCGTGGTGGTGGCGCGGATGCTGGAGCAGGAGGCGCAGGCCAGCGGCCGGGCGCGGGCGCTGCGCGTCGCGCCCGACGTGATGACGCTGTTCGAGCGCTGCGACTGGCCGGGCAACTTCCGTCAGCTCGGCAACCTGCTGCGCACGGCCGCGGCGATGGTGGACGAGGCGGACGAAGCGGGCAGCGGCGGCGAGATCCGCCACGCGCATCTGCCCGACGATTTCTTCGACGAATTGCGCCGCGCGAGCCTGGCGAGCA
>NZ_JAAGPF010000777.1 GCF_017104645.1 Burkholderia sp. Ac-20379 | reverse complement strand
CCGTCGTTCCCCACCGACGCGAACTTCGCGCAGGACCTCAAGCAGCGCAAGCCTTCGGTGCTGGTCGGCATGGTGGGCGCGAAGGTGGCCGTCGATCCGCACAACTCGCTGACGGCCTCGGACGCGATCGATTTCGTTTGCCGCGAGGAGTTCGACTACACCTGCCGCGACGTGGCCGACCGCAAGCCGTTCGCCGAGATCCTCGGCCTCAGCTACCGCGCCGCCGACGGCGCGATCGAGCACAACGGCCCGCGCCCGATGATCGAGGAGATGGACGAGCTGCCGTTCGTCGCGCCGATCTACAAGCGCGATCTGAAGATCGACAACTACTTCATCGGCTACCTGAACTACCCGTACGTATCGATCTACACGGGCCGCGGCTGCCGCTCGAAATGCACGTTCTGCCTGTGGCCGCAAACGGTGGGCGGCCACCGCTACCGCGTGCGCTCGGTGGAAAACGTGCTGGCCGAGGTGAAGTGGATTCGCGACAACATGCCTGAAGTGAAGGAGATCATGTTCGACGACGACACGTTCACCGATTTCAAGCCGCGCGTGGAGGAAATCGCGCGCGGGCTGGGCAAGCTCGGCGTGACGTGGTCGTGCAACGCGAAGGCCAACGTGCCGTACGACACGCTGAAGGTCATGAAGGAGAACGGCCTGCGCCTGCTGCTGGTGGGCTACGAATCGGGCGACGACCAGATCCTGCTGAACATCAAGAAGGGCCTGCGCACCGACATCGCGCGCCGCTTCAACGAGGATTGCAAGAAGCTCGGCATCAAGATCCACGGCACGTTCATTCTCGGCCTGCCCGGCGAAACCAAGGACACGATCAAGAAGACGATCGAATACGCCAAGGAAATCAATCCGCACACGATCCAGGTGTCGCTGGCCGCGCCGTATCCGGGCACCCGGCTCTACGA
>NZ_JAAGPF010000776.1 GCF_017104645.1 Burkholderia sp. Ac-20379 | reverse complement strand
CGACAGCAGCCTGAGCCGCGAAAGCTGGCAACGCATCGCGCAGGCGCAGGGCGGCGACGACGCGGCGGTCGGCAAGCTGCTCAAGGGCCGCTTCCTGCTCGAACGCGAGCTGGGCCGGGGCGGCATGGGCGTCGTCTATCTGGCGCGCGACGAGCGCAAGGTCGAGGCGCGCGACCGCGATCCGTACGTCGCCGTCAAGGTGCTCAACGACGAATTCCGCCGCCATCCCGATTCGCTGATCGCGCTGCAACGCGAGGCGCGCCGCGCGCAGCGGCTGGCCGACGACAACATCGTCCACGTCTACGATTTCGACAAGGACGGCACGATCGTCTTCATGACGATGGAGTACATCGACGGCACCGACCTGCGCACGCTGATTCGCGAGCGCCCGTCGGGCCTGCCGTTGCGCGACGCGTGGCCGCTGATCGCGGGCATGGCGCGCGCGCTGCAGCGCGCGCACGCGAGCGGCATCGTCCATTCGGATTTCAAGCCCGGCAACGTGATGATCACGCGCGACGGCGTGCCGAAGGTGTTCGATTTCGGCATCGCGCGCGCGGGCCACGCGGGCGCGGGCGCGGCGGGCGACCAGACGGTGTTCGACGCCGGCACGCTCGGCGCGATGACGCCCGCCTACGCGAGCCTGGAGATGATCGAGGGCGCCGAGCCCACCGCGCGCGACGACGTCTACGCGCTCGGCTGCGTGGTGTTCGAGCTGCTGACCGGCCGGCATCCGTTCGACCGGCGCGGCGCCGATGTCGCGCTGGCCGAGGGCGCCGTGCCGCCGGCCG
>NZ_JAAGPF010000775.1 GCF_017104645.1 Burkholderia sp. Ac-20379 | reverse complement strand
GGCGCAGCCCGCCGCGCCGGCCGGCTCGGACGGCACGCAGCCGCCCTGGCTCGCGGGCGGCGATCCGGTTCGGCTGTCGCCCGAAATGCTGCGTCATGCCTTCGCGTCGCGCCGTTTTCCGCAGGCGCGCAGCGCGCCCGACGTCCGGGCCGCGTGGCTGGCGATCGGCGACAAGGCCGAGCTACAGATCGACCTCGCCGGCACGGATATCGCGTTGCTGCCGGCCGCGCGGCGGTTCGCCGAGCGCCTCGTCGAGCGCACGCCGGCCGCCGGGCCGGCGGCGGATGCCGAAGCCGACACGCTCTATCTCGGGGTGGCGATGATCAAGGATGCGTATCACGGCGGCGGGCCGATCGGCGCGGCCGTGGTCGATTACCTGATGGCGCAGTACGGCCTGCGCCGCACGATCGATCTGATGCTCGATGCGCTGCAGGTGCAGACGGAATACGAGCGGATCCCGAACACGCCGAAACGCCAGGCCCGGTTTTCCACGACCGTCGATTCCGCCGTGCGCGACCACTGGAGCGGCCCGGTCGGCGACGTCGAGATCGCGTTGCGCGCCTATCTGTCGTGCGCCGGCGAAGCGGATTGGCAGGCGGCGCGCGGCGCCATCGAGGCAAGGCTGCCGAGCCTGCATCCGCTGCGCCAGCCGGTGCCGGCGTTGCTGCTGCCCGACGCCCCCGAGCTGTCGAATGCGCTGGCGCGGCAACTGGCCGACGAATCCCCCGTGCCGCACACCTTGCACTGGCTGCTGCTGACCGCCACCGAGCCCGATGCGATCGCGGCCGCCGCGCGTTGCCGGCCGCCGGCGTTTTCGTCGACGTTCTGGACCAAGGAGCCCATGACCGCAACGGTGCTGCGCGAGCGCGGTTCGGCCGCGTGCGCCGTGCTCGACCGCGGCGCGCACGAGGACGCGGCCGGCGCC
>NZ_JAAGPF010000073.1 GCF_017104645.1 Burkholderia sp. Ac-20379 | reverse complement strand
TTCCGATCTCGCGTCGAGCGCATCGGCAGGCACCGCCTCGTGGATCAGGCCCAACTGCGCGGCGCGCGCGCTGTCGAACACTTCGGCCGTCAGCACGTAGCGGCGCGCGGCCCGCTCGCCGAGCGCGCGCACCACGTACGGCGCGATGGTGGCCGGAATCAGCCCGAGCCGCGCTTCCGACAGGCAGAAGCGCGCCGGCTCGGCGGCGATCGCGATGTCGCAGGCGGCCACCAGCCCGACGCCGCCCGCGTACGCGTCGCCGTGCACGCGCGCGATCACCGGCTTGCCGCAGCGGTAGACGGCTTCCAGCATGCGCGCGAGCCGACGCGCGTCGGCGCGGTTCTCGTCGTCGCTGTAGCCGGCCATCTTGCGCATCCAGTTCAGATCCGCGCCGGCGCAGAACGCCGGCCCCTCGGACGCCAGCACCACGGCGCGCGTGCCGTCGTGCGCATCGAGCGCGACGAACGCGGCGGTCAGCTCGGCGATCATGGTTTCGTTGAACGCATTGCGCACCTCGGGCCGCGCCAGCGTGACGGTGGCGATGCGGTTGTCGTGCGCGATGCGGATCGTCTCGTATCGGGCGTCGTGCTGAATCTCGTTCGACATGCGGCCTCCTTACATGCGGAACACGCCGAAGCGCGTGTCCTCGATGGGCGCGTTCTCGGCGGCGGCCAGGCCCAAACCGAGCACGTCGCGGGTTTGCGCCGGCTCGATCACGCCGTCGTCCCACAGCCGCGCGCTGGCGTAGTACGGGTGGCCCTGCAGCTCGTATTGCTCGCGGATCGGCGCCTTGAACGCGGCTTCCTCGTCGGCGGACCAACTGCCGCCCTTCGCCTCGATGCCGTCGCGGCGCACCGTGGCCAGCACCGACGCGGCCTGATCGCCGCCCATCACCGAAATCCGCGCGTTCGGCCACATCCACAGGAAGCGCGGCGAGAACGCGCGCCCGCACATGCCGTAATTGCCCGCGCCGAACGAGCCGCCGATGATCACCGTGAACTTCGGCACCTTGGCCGTGGCCACCGCCGTGACCATCTTCGCGCCGTGGCGCGCGATGCCCTCGTTCTCGTATTTGCGGCCCACCATGAAGCCGGTGATGTTCTGCAGGAACACCAGCGGGATCTTGCGCTGGCAGCACAGCTCGATGAAGTGCGCGCCCTTGACGGCCGATTCGGAGAACAGGATGCCGTTGTTGGCGACGATCCCGACCTGCCTGCCCCAGATCCGCGCGAAGCCCGTCACGAGCGTGGTGCCGAAGCGGGCCTTGAATTCGTCGAACGCGGAATCGTCGACGATGCGCGCGATCACCTCGCGCACGTCGAACGGCTTGCGCGTGTCGGACGGGATCACGCCGGCCAGCTCGGCCGGCGAATAGCGCGGCGGCAGCGGTTCGGCGAGCGCGAACGGCGCGCTGGCCTTCGCGCCGAGGTTGCCGATGATCGAGCGCGCGATCGACAGCGCATGCGCGTCGTTCTGCGCCAGGTGATCGGCCACGCCCGACAGCCGCGTGTGCACGTCGCCGCCGCCCAGATCCTCGGCGCTGACTTCCTCGCCGGTGGCCGCCTTCACGAGCGGCGGCCCGCCCAGGAAGATCGTGCCCTGCTCCTTCACGATGATCGATTCGTCGCTCATGGCCGGCACGTAGGCGCCGCCGGCCGTGCACGAGCCCATCACCACGGCGATCTGCGCGATGCCGGCCGCCGACAGGTTCGCCTGGTTGTAGAAGATGCGGCCGAAATGGTCGCGGTCGGGGAACACGTCGTCCTGGTTCGGCAGGTTCGCGCCGCCCGAATCGACCAGATAGACGCACGGCAGCCGGTTCTCGGCCGCGATTTCCTGCGCGCGCACGTGCTTCTTGACGGTGATCGGGTAGTAGGTGCCGCCCTTGACGGTGGCATCGTTGCAGACGATCACGCACTCGCGCCCGGCGATCCGGCCGATGCCGGTGACGATGCCCGCGCCCGGCGCGTCGTCGTTGTACATGCCGTAGGCGGCCAGTTGCGACAGCTCCAGGAACGGCGTGCCCGGGTCGAGCAGCAGCGCGATGCGTTCGCGCGGCAGCAGCTTGCCGCGCGCCACGTGCTTGTCGCGGGCCGCCTGGCCGCCGCCTTGCGCGAGCCGCGCGATCTTCTCGCGCAGGTCGGCCACCAGCGCGTCGAGCGCGGCCTGGTTGGCGCGGAATTCGTCGGAGCGGGGGTTCAGTTTCGATTCGAGGATCGGCATCGTGCTGGCTCCGCGGCGGCTCAGGCCGTTTCCGCGAACAGTTCGCGGCCGATCAGCATGCGGCGGATCTCGCTGGTGCCCGCGCCGATCTCGTACAGCTTGGCGTCGCGCCAGAGCCGGCCCACCGGGTATTCGTTGATGTAGCCGTTGCCGCCGAGGATCTGGATCGCCTCGCCGGCCATCCAGGTGGCGCGCTCGGCCGTGTAGAGGATCACGCCCGCGCAATCCTTGCGCGCCTGACGCACGTGGGCGCTGCCGGCCGCGTCGAGATGGCGGCCCACCGCGTACAGATAGGCGCGGCAAGCCTGGAAGGTCGTGTACATGTCGGCCACCTTGCCCTGGATCAACTGGAATTCGCCGATCGACTGGCCGAACTGCTTGCGGTCGTGGATATACGGCACCACGGCGTCGAGACAGGCCGCCATGATGCCGGTCGGGCCGCCCGCCAGTACCGCGCGTTCGTAGTCGAGCCCGCTCATCAGCACCTTCACGCCGCTGCCCACCTCGCCGAGCACGTTCTCTTCGGGCACTTCGACGTCCTGGAACACCAGTTCGCCGGTGTGCGAGCCGCGCATGCCGAGCTTGTCGAGCTTCTGCGCCACCGAGAAGCCCTTCATGCCCTTCTCGACGATGAACGCCGTCATGCCGCGCGCGCCGGCTTCGAGATCCGTCTTGGCGTAGACCACCAGCGTGTCGCAATCGGGGCCGTTCGTGATCCACATCTTGGTGCCGTTCAGCACGTAGTGGCTGCCGCGCTTGTCGGCGCGCAGCTTCATGCTGACGACATCCGAGCCGGCGTTCGGCTCGCTCATCGCCAGCGCGCCCACGTGCTCGCCCGAGATCAGCTTCGGCAGATAGCGGCGCTTCTGCGCCTCGTTGCCGTTGCGATTGATCTGGTTCACGCAGAGGTTGGAGTGCGCGCCGTAGGACAGGCCGACCGAGGCCGAGGCGCGCGAGATTTCCTCCATCGCCACCATGTGGGCGGTGTAGCCGAGGTTCGCGCCGCCGTATTCCTCGCCGACCGTCATGCCGAGCACGCCGAGTTCGCCGAACTTGCGCCAGAGATCCATCGGGAATTGATCGCTGCGGTCGATCTCGGCCGCGCGCGGCGCGATCTCCTTGGCCGCGAACGCGGCGATCGCGTCGCGCAGCATCTCGATGTCCTCACCGAGCATGAATTGCACGCCGGGCAGGTTGATCATGTCTCCTCCGATTCCAGAAAGTGCGTTCGGCCGATCCGGTGGGTGATGCGTTCTGAGTTTTGCTCAGGATTGTCCGGGCGCCGATGGATTGAACGATGCCGCTTGATGGCGGCTAGTGTCGCGCGGTGGTAGTTCGGGCGTCAACGATTTTTTGAGTGTCACTCAAATTTCATGGCGATGTCGGCTATCATCGTTCGCATTGCTTCGTTTCGTGTGCCTCGCCATGTCCGACCTGCCCCTCAAGACCGACCGCCCCGACGGCAGCCGCGCGCCCGCCGGACGCAAATCGCAGCAGCGCGTGCAGGACATCCTGCGCGCCGGGCGCGAGGTGTTCGCCGAAAAGGGGTACGAGCACGCCACCGCTGCCGAGATCGCGCAGCGCGTGGGTGTGTCGGAGGCCACGGTGTTCAGTTATTTCCGCGGCAAGCGCGAGCTGTGCGCACGCGTGATCGCCGATTGGTACGACGAGAACATCGCCGCGTTCGAGGCCGGCATGCCAGCGGGTGCGCCGCTGCGCGAGCAGTTCGCGTTCGTGGTGCGCACGCATTTGCGGCTGATGCTCGTGAATGGCACGGGGCTGTGCGCGCTGGTCCTGTCCGAGGGGCGCGCCAAGCAGCAGATGCTCGGCGACGAACTCGGCGAGCTGCAACGCCGCTACACCGCCCCGCTGATGACCCTGCTCGCGCGCGGCCGCGACGCGGGCCAGATTCGCCGCGACATGCCGCTGAGCCTGCTGCGCTCGCTCGTGTTCGGGCCGATCGAGCACGTGCTGTGGGATGCGATCCTCGGGCGGCGCACGCTCGACACCGAACGCACCGCCGATCAACTGATCGAGGTGCTTTGGGCGGCGCTGCAGCCGCCGGCGCCCGACGTGGATGCGCTGGCCGAATTCGGACGCGACGTCCGTGCCGCGATGGGCCGCATGGATCGCAGGATCGAGGCCGCGGGCATCGTTGCGGATAGCGAAAATACTTGACTGATCAAGCTCTCAGGTGTAACGTCTGACGTCTAAGTATCCAAGAAGCGCGATTGCTGCTCATCACTAACCGCTCGACTGCGGTATTCGTTGTCCTCTCCCTCCTTGATTCTTTTCGCGTGCCGAGCACGGCGCGCGGTCTGAGAAGCGGCATCGGTCCAGCCCCGCGTGGCGAGCCGGCCGGAAGTCCGCTCAAGCAACCTTAGTTTTCCGTCGGCAGCCTGTTCGACGCCGCATCCGGGATTTCTCGCCATTCATACCGTGGTTGGTACATGCGCAGATCGCCCGTAGCACGACAGGCGACGCACGACTCAACATCAACCCGGTCATTGGAGAAATCAATTTGGCAAAGGAAGAGCTGCTGGAACTGGATGGCGTTGTCGATGAAGTACTGCCCGACAGCCGCTATCGCGTGACGCTCGAAAACGGCGCTGTCGTGGCCGCTTACGCGTCGGGCCGCCTGCGGAAGAATCACATCCGCATTCTGGCGGGCGACCGCGTTCGACTCGAGATGTCGATGTACGACCTGACCAAGGGCCGTATCAACTACCGTCACAAGGACGAGCGCGCCATGGCCGGCGCGCCGCCCGCCCGCAGCTTCCGACGCTAAGTTTTGTTGCCCGCGTCGGCGGCCAGGCACGTTTTCGCGCCTGGCTTGCCGGCCCGGGCATGTATTGACGCAGATCATCGGCGAATTTCAGAATTCCCGCTTATCCTGCGGTGGATGCCGACCTTCTCTCACGACACACCATGTTCGACACATTACTGATTCATCATGCAAAACAACACACTCAAGCATTATCGCGGCTACGCCGTCACGCCTTCGGCCCATCGTCTTCCTGACGGCAGCTTTTCGTCCAACCTGACGCTCGAACGCACCAGCGTCCGCAGCGAGCCCGCCCTCTACGAGTTCTACACGCTCGATTACTTCGGCTCCGAAGCCGCCGCCTTGCGACATTCCGCTCGCTGGGCACGCAAGTGGATCGATACGCGTGGCTGAGCCCGCGCCGCGTTAGATTCCACGCTTTTCATCTCCCCGGTTTCATCGTTCGTCCTTTCAGGCTGCCTCTCGTCTCGCCCTGATGTCCCGTTTCGTGACGCGCGATTCCTGGCCCGCTCGCCAATCGCCGCGCTCGCCGACGCAACTCCGTCTACACTTGCCGGTCTCGACCCGATTTCACGGCAGACCGACCGATGACCCCGATTCTCGATGCCGCCGCGCTGCGCGCGCTGGCCGAACGCGCCGAAGCCACCCAGCGCGACGATTGCGCCTGCCACAAGACGCCGCTCGACGGCTGGCAGTCGCAGCCGCTGTCGCTCGACGAGGCGCTGCTGGCGCAGGTCGGCACGCTGCGCGAGGACGACGGGCGCGAGCCGTCCTACGACGAGTACCTGCCCGATGGCCTGCGCTACTGGTCGCCCGAGGCGCCGATCGCGCCGCGCTTTTTCCCGTACAACCAATGCGACGTGTGGGCCTGCAAGGCTTGCGGGCGCGTGATGCTGCGTTACACGGAAGGCGGCGGATATTTCGTGGACCGCCGGATTCGGGCGGTACGGGCGGGGTTGGTGGTGGCTTGATATGTCTCGAGCGAGGTCACTTTGAACCGCCGCAAGCTTCCCGAGCCCACACTGATTTCGGACATCGATTACGACGGCAAACTGCCGTTCGGGGCGTTTCCGGATTCGGTTTTCCGGTACTGCTCGTTCCGCAACGTCGAGGAATATACGGGCTCGATCGACGGCCCGTTGCTTTCCTGTCGGCTGATCGATCTGGATATGTATTGGGCGCTCTTCAATGGTTGCCTGGCCGTCGACTCGACCTTCGAGAACTGCACCTTCCGCGGCGTGGCGTTCGCCAGTACGCGCTTCTTGAACTGCACGTTTATCAATTGCCGGTTTGAAAACGACAGTCTTGGCAAGCCGTGCACGTTCGACAACACGCAGTGGATCGGCGGCAGTGCGACCGGGTGCACCGGCATGCCGGCCGACGCGTTTCCTGCCTCGAAGCGGGCACTGAATGCTGCGCGGCTTCGTGCGAAACAGGGCTAGCCCCCGCCCTCCCCCGTAAACGTCGTCCGCCACGCCGCGGGCGATACCCCGAACGCCCGCGAGAAGTGCTGGCGCAGCGATACCGCCGAGCCGAACCCGGTTGCATCGGCCACGCGCTCCACCGGCATCGTCGTCGTTTCCAGCAAGCGCTGCGCGAGCGCGAGCCGCTCGCGCGTCAGCCACGCGTTCACCGTCGTGCCCGTCAATTGCCGGAAATGCCGCGTGAACGTGCGCCGGCTCATCAGCACGCGATTCGCCAGCGAATCCAGCGTGTGCGCCTGAGCCAGGTTTCCCCGCGTCCAATCCAGCAACGCCGACAGCCGCGAGCCGCCCTCCGTGGCGGGCACCGGCAATTCGACGAACTGCGCCTGCCCGCCTTGCCGATGCGGCGGCACGACGAGCCGCCGCGCCACCCGGTTGGCGATCTCGCAGCCGTAACGCTCGCGGAGCAGGTGCAGGCAGCAGTCGATGCCGGCCGCCGAACCGGCCGAGGTCACCACGTTCGCGTCCTCGATATAGAGCACGTCGGGCGCCAGCAGCACCGCCGGGTAGCGCGCCGCGAAGTGCTCGGCAAACGACCAATGCGTGGTCGCGCGGCGTCCGTCGAGCAAGCCGGCCGCCGCCAGCACGTACGCGCCGAGGCACAAGCCCACTAGCTGCGCGCCGCGCCGGTGCGCAGCGGCCAGTTCGTGCAGCAGGCGCTCGGGTGGGCGCTCGTCGGGATCGCGCCAGGTCGGCACGATCACGATGTCGGCTGTTCGCAGCGCCGACAGGCCGTGTTTCGCGACGATCTCGAAACCCGCCGTGGTGCGCAGCGGCCCCGGCTCGGCCGCGCAGACTTTCAGCGTGTGCGGCGGCTCCTCGGATTTCTCCGACTGAAACGCGATGCACGGCACCGACAGATGAAACGGGCTGATTTGGTCGAACGCGACGACCGCGATGACGGGTGGCGGCACGAAATGCTCCAGGAAATCGGATTGGCCCGATTCTATCGCCAAACGGCATACGGGCCACTCGCCTGGGGGGCGTTCGAACGCCATGATGAGGCCTCATTCACACCGTTGATCGAGGCACACTCATGACGAAACGCACACGCGCGCTGGTCGTTATCGACCTGCAGAACGACTATTTCCCCGGCGGCGCCCTGCCGCTCTGGAACCCCGAGACAACGCTGGCGAACATCGAGCAGGCAATCGGCCAGGCCCGCGCGCAGGGCATCCCCGTGATTCACGTCCAGCACGTGAGCCACGGGCCGCGCGGCGGCTTGTTCGATGCCGATACGCCCGGCGTGGCGATTCATCCGCGCATCCTGGCGGCCGCGCCCGATGCGCCGGTCGTCACGAAGGCGTTCGCCGACGGCTTCTGGCAGACCACGCTCGACGACACGTTGCAAAGCCTCGGCGTGGACGACCTGCTGATCTGCGGGATGATGACGCAGAACTGCGTGACCCACACGGCGATCTCGAAATCGGCGGAGAAGTACGGGGTGACGGTGCTGTCGGATTGCTGCACGACGGTCAGCGAACTGATTCACAAGTTCGCGGTGAAGGCGATGACGACGCGGGTGGCGGTGGAGACGGCCGCGGTGGCGTTGGGGGAACGCGGAGCGGGTTGAGGGCAGTCGCGGCTGGCGCGTGTATGCCGGCGGCGCAGGTTCGCCGGCATGCACGCTTGTCATGGCGCTCAGTTGCTCGCCGAAGAAAGCGGGACTTCCTCTCCAAAATCGAATCCCTTCAATGCATTGGCTTCGACGGCATCCTTGAATTTATCGGAGACGAATACCGTAGCAGGGCGTTCCCTGAGCCTGAATATATCGGCGTCGCGAACCGCGCGCTCCAGAAGAACGATCCTGTTGAAGACCGTAGCCTGCGGATAGACCTTGAATGCCGACTTTTGCATATCGACGGCATCTTCCAGCACGCGCGTGATGTGAAAGCCTGCCATGCCCGCCACGGGCGCGTCCACCGGGAGCACCTCTCCGCTGCCTTGAAGCAAGAGGCTCAATGCGTCGAACGCTCGCATGCTCAACACAAGAAACGGCGACAGCAAGGTGTGAATGTCGCCGTTTTTCCTTCGTCGCGGCGCACCCCACGACAGCCTGACCGGCTCGTAATCGGCTCCGAACGTTTGACCGCAACGCGCGGTCGCACGGATCGCCACACTCGTGTCGTAGGGAATGTCGCCATTCCCATCGATCTGAACCAGCGCCTGGAAGGCATCGTCCTGTCTCAGGCTGTATATGCGATTCATATGCGCTCGTCCGAATGCCCCGATCCGTCAATCCCCAGCCAGAATATCGAAGCGCAAAATCGGCTCCGACCGCTTCTCGCCGCCCGTTCTGACCATATTGAAATAAGGCACCGGAACGCATTCGCCGGTCGCGGTATCGACCGTCTTCGCAATGTAGAGGTCGAGCAGAACCCTATCGCCCTCTCCCGCGAGCGTCAAACTCGGCCATTCGCCTTGCGACTCCGTGTCCCACGCGGTCAGCGCGTTGCCCGGAACGATGGACACGCGCTCGATCCCGCCGGCAAGGTAATACGTGCCACGGCACGCCGGTGCGGTGTTGCCGGGAAAGAACATGACCGGCTCGCCGGCGCCATGGGACGTGATCATGTACAGCCACGGCGTGATGCCCCAGCACAGCACCATCAACCCGCGCTCGAACAGATCGCCGGCCAGTTCCGTCGTGGTGAACGCTTCGACGATGTCGTGGCGGCCCGCGCCCAGCGCGTCGCGAACGAACGCATTGAAGCGCGGCACATCGACGGCGACAAACCCGAGGCTCCCGTAGCTGTCGAAGAGATAGCGATTCGAGGCGGCTTGAACCGTCGAGTCCGGCACCTTGCAGAACACCAGGTAGACGACCAACAACTCGGCGGCCTTGATCAAGCGCTGCCGGCCCTCGTCCGCCCCGGCCTGCCTGCCGATCGCCGGGGTTTGCAGGAAGGCGACGACGTTCAGTTCCCACTCGCCCGAGCCGACGACGTCAGGCGGAATAGCGACCTGCAGGCCGCCATCGTCGAAGCCGATGCTGCCGCCCGCCTCGATCTCGATCCGATGGCGTTCATGACGCGATTCGTCGAACGCGTAATTTCCGATACTGCTTTCGGCGAGCGACGTCACGCACTCCACCGTCACCACGGTTCGGTTTTCGTAGCGCATCCGCTTCGCGAAATCGAAGATCGGCAACGTCTTGTCGCCAATCCTCAAGCCGACGTCGTGCAACCGCCGTGCCGTTTGAAACACCTCGAAATTCTGCTGCGCCATTGATGAAAAACAGGGGGGAGATTGGATTCGATTATGTCAAAGCTCGTCCCAACACAATACGTCGGGGCGCTTTTTAGCGGAAAAATCTGTTTAGATTGACAACTTCATTCGCGCCATCGAAATCGTCCGCGTACATATCGGCAGTCGGCACATTGTCCGGCATGGCGGAGCGGTCGATCGATTCGGGCGGAGGCATGCCGGTTCGGCCCCCGTTGCCCCAGGTTCGACGAAAGCCGGATTGCCGGCGGGCCGTCCGTCAAGATATTTCGCCGCCGCCACAATATCCGCCGCGCCCGAACGTCATCCCGGCATGACCTTCGCCACGACACCCGCCCACCTGCCGAGAACCGACCATGTTGAGCCTTCATGAGTTGTCGACGCTCCTGCTGATCCACAGCACGCCCGAGCAGATTGACCTGACCCGCACCGAACTGAGCACCCTGCTCGCGCACCGGCTCGTGGCGCTGAAGCCAAGCGGCGGCAGCCTGAGCCTGCCCGCCCTGACCGCCGCGGGCCGCCGCCTGCTCGAAGCGGTCGCGCACCCGCTCGGAAACCGCTACGCTGACGCCCTGTCCGGACACGACGCCGCGCGCTGACGCGGCGCGTCTCCCGCGCACCCCGCGCTTTTTTCGTTTTCACCCAGGATCTTCATGCCGGAAGCCAACCGCCGCGCCGCCCGCGTGGCCCCGCTGCTCGACCTTTTGCCGTTCCTGCGCCGCTACGCCGGCCGCTGGGCGCTCGCGTTCCTGGCGCTCGTGGTGTCGGCCGGCGCGACGCTGGTGCTGCCGGTGGCGTTCCGCTTCCTGATCGACCACGGCTTCGCCAGCGGCGAGCGCACCCATATCGACCGCTATTTCATCGCGCTGTTCGTCGTCTCGCTGATCCTCGCGGCGGCCACGGCGCTGCGCTTCTACTGGGTGTCGTGGCTCGGCGAGCGCGTGACGGCCGATCTGCGGCGCGCCGTGTACGACCACGTCACGCGCATGAGCCCGCAGTTCTTCGAAACCACGCAAACCGGCGAAGTGCTGTCGCGCCTGACCACCGACACCACGCTGATCCAGACGGTGGTGGGCACCAGCCTGTCGCTCGGCTTCCGCAACGTCCTGCTGGCGGTGGGCGGCGTGGCGATGCTGGTGGCCACCAGCCCGGTGCTGTCGGCCTACATCATCGCCACGCTGGTGGTGGTCGTGGCGCCGATCGTGATGTTCGGACGGCGCGTGCGCAAGCTCTCGCGCGCGAGCCAGGACAAGGTGGCGAACGCCAGCGCGCTGGCCGGCGAGGTGCTCAACGCGATGCCGACGGTGCAGTCCTACACGCAGGAGCGGTACGAGGCGCAACGCTTCGGCAGCGCCGTGGAAACCGCGTTCGAGACGGCGCTCACGCGGATCCGCGCCCGCGCGTCGCTGACGGCGGTGGTGATCGTGTTCGTGTTCTCGGCGATCGTGTTCGTGCTGTGGCTCGGCGCGCAGGCCGTGCTGGCCGGGCAGATGACGGCGGGCCAGCTCTCGCAGTTCATCCTCTACGCGGTGTTCACGGCCGGCGCCGTGGGCGCGGTGGCCGAGGTGTGGGGCGATCTGCAACGCGCGGCAGGCGCGGCCGAGCGGCTGCTGCAACTGCTGGCCGCGCGCTCGCCGGTGGAGGAAGCGCCGGCCACGGTACCGCTGCCCGCGCACGGCGACGGCATCCGCTTCGAGAACGTCGGTTTCAGCTACCCATCTCGGCCCGGCACCGCCGCGCTGGCGGGCTTCTCGCTCGACGTGCGGCCCGGCGAACACGTCGCGCTGGTCGGGCCGTCGGGCGCGGGCAAGACCACGCTGTTCCAGTTGCTGCTGCGCTTCTACGATCCGCAGTCGGGCCGCATCCTGATCAACGGCGTGCCGACCGGCGACGTGGCGCTGGCCGACCTGCGCCAGGCGATCGGCATCGTGCTGCAGGAATCGGTGATCTTCTCGGGCAGCGTGCTCGACAACATCCGCTACGGCATGCCCGACGCCACGCCGGCCCAGGTGCGGCGCGCCGCCGAGATGGCCGCGGCGGCCGGCTTCATCGAGCAGTTGCCGGACGGCTACGACACGTTCCTCGGCGAGCGCGGCGTGCGGCTGTCGGGCGGGCAGCGCCAGCGCATCGCGATCGCGCGGGCGATCCTCAAGGATCCGCCGATCCTGCTGCTCGACGAGGCCACCAGCGCGCTCGACGCGGCCAGCGAACGGCTCGTGCAGACGGCGCTCGACAACGCCGCGCAGAACCGCACCACGCTCGTCATCGCGCACCGGCTCGCCACCGTGCAGCAGGCGGACCGGATCGTCGTGCTGGAACACGGCGCGATCGTCGCGCAGGGGCGTCACGCCGAGCTGCTGCAAACCTCGCCGCTCTATGCGCAACTCGCCGCGCTGCAATTCGGCGAGCGCGACGCGTTCAAGGACTAGACGGATATTCGGAAAAAGCCCGCGCGTCGCCATGGAGCCGGCGCGGGCTGGAGGCAACGCGGGGCCAGTCGCCCCGCTGCCGCGGTTCAGCGCGCGGCGGAGTTGCGTTCGATGGCGATCAGCACGCCGATCACGACGCCGGCCGCGAGGCTCGTCACGCCGCTGTAGGTCGCCAGCCCGATCGCCCAGCCGCGCACGGCCACCGTCAGCCACAAGCCGAGCAGCAAGCCGATCCAGCCGGCCCAACGCAGCACGCGCGTGGGCACGGCGGCCAGCGGACGGCCGAACACGGTGTCCTGATGGCGCTCCATCGCCAGCGCGAGGCACGCGAACGCGGCCAGGCACACGAGAATCATCGGCAGCACGCTCACAGCGACTCCTCCTTGCGCATCGCCACCGACGCGCGCGGCGCGGCGGCCTTGCCGGCCCGGCCCGCCGGGCGCGGGCGCGCACGATGGCGGCCGGTGCGGATCGCCAGCAGCGCATGCAGCGCCGCGAACACCCACATCATCAGCTGGAAGCCCGTGAACACCCAGTCGCCGTCGGCCACGCTGCGCCAGATCGGGCGATCGGTGGTCAGCGCGTTGAGCACCGGCAGCAGCGCCAGCAGCGCCGCCGCGAGCCACAGCAGCTCGATCCAGGCGCGCCGCGCCGGGCGCACGAGCGCATACAGGAGCGTGGCGGCCCACACGCCGAAGAACAGGTTGATTTCGGCGTCGGCGCGATGCGCGATGCCGAGCGGCAGCAGGCGGTTGCCCCACAGATAGGACGTCATCGCCACCGACAGCCCGGCGATGCTCGCGATGTTGAGCCGCTCGACGATCCGGAAGCCCAGATGCGGGCGCAGCGGATCGCGCAGTTGCTGACGGCGCTTGACCGTCCACATCACGAGGCCGGTGCCGACCATCGCCGTGCCGGCCAGGCTGACCAGGAAATACAGCCAGCGCAGTTGCAGATCGCTGAAGCGGCCCAGATGCAGCGCGTACAGCACGCCGCGCGTTTCGGCCGCGCCGCCCACCCGATCGTGCACCTCGAGCAGCTTGCCGGTGGCGCCGCTGAACAGCAGATACTGCGGGCTCGACGACACGCGGCCGCCCTCGGCGCGCGCCACGGCCACGCGCGCGGCCGCGTCGCCCGGGTTCACCACCGTCACGATGCCCGCGCCCTGCTCGCCCCAGCGCGCCTGCGCGGCGCGCACCATCGGCGCGATCGGCGCCAGCGCGGCCGGCGTGCCGCTCGGCTTGCCGGGCTGGATGAACGCGCTGATCTGAGAATTGAACGCGGCTTGCAGCTCGGGCGTTTTCAGCGCCATCTGGTTGCCCCACGGCATGTACATCGTCATCAGCGTGACGAGCCCCGTGTAGGTGATCATCAGATGGAACGGCAGCCCGAACACCGACAGCGCGTTGTGCGCGTCGAGCCACGAGCGCTGCCCCTTGCCCCAGCGGAACGTGAAGAAATCCACGAAGATCTTCTTGTGCGTGATCACGCCGCTGACGATCGCCACCAGCATGAACATCGCGCACACGCCGGCGATCCAGCGGCCCCACACGGGCGACATGTAGAAGAACTGGAAATGGAAGCGGTAGAAGAATTCGCCGCCGAGCGTGTCGCGCGCCTTCGTCACCTGCCCCGTGACCGGATCGAACGCGGCCTCGCCGAAGAAGCGGCCCTTGCCCATCTCGGCCGGCGTCAGGCGCCAGAACGTGCCGGCGACGTTGCTGCGGCTGGTGGGCAGCGTGATGCCCCATTGCGTGCTTTGCGGCGCCATCGTGCGCAGTTGCGCCGCCACGCGCGCGGCCACCTCGGCCGGATCGGGCGTGCGCTGCTGGTGCGTCAGTTCGGGACGCATCCATTGCGAGGTTTCGTCCTTGAAGTAGCTGACGGTGCCGGTCAGGAACATCGCATAGAGGATCCAGCCGCACAGCAGGCCGGCCCAGGTGTGCAGATCCGACATGCTCTGGCGCACTCCGCGCGGCTTCGGCGCTTGAACGGAGGTGGCGCTCATGGGGCGATCGCTCCGGTCGACACCAGCACGGCGGCCAGCGCCAGCGGCGCGGCGGCGGCCAGCAGCCCGGCCCAGGCGCGCGTGGCGCTGCGCGCCAGGAACACCCAGATCACCGCGCCGGTATAGAACAGGAAGCTGCTCAGCATGCCGGTCATCACGGCCTGCGGGCGCGCCATCGGCAGCGCCAGGGCGGCCACGCTGGCCAGTGCGCCGAGCGCATAGCCGCCGCCGATCGCGCAGACGATGCGCGAGATCAACGGCCCGACCCGCCGGCAGCGGTCGAATACGGCGCTCATGCGGCCGGCGCCGCGCTGGCGGCGGTCAGGGTCGGACGATTCTTCAACGGGTTCTCCATCAACATCTCGCAGGCGGGCGGCGGCTTGGGCCGGCGCTCGCCTCATCTGCATGCGCGACGGCTCGGCGCCGCGCGGTTGGGCGGGTTCGCGGCGCGGCGGGCCAGAGTGGGACGGTGGCCGGCGCGGCGAACGAAGTCGCGATCATACCGCCCTGTGTGGGCGGTTCTCGAAGGGGTGACACGCGAGGCGGCGAAACGGGACAGCGCCGGGGCAGGAAATTTGTAACAGCGCATGCGGCGGGCGCCGGGCGGCGACCCTGCGCGGGAATCCGGCCACCGGCGATGCGCGCCGATGACGCTGCGCGGCCTGCCGACGCAGCCGGAGAGCGCCATCGGCCGCCGCGGCGCGGGCGGCGGCGCAGGGAGGCCGGCATTCCCGGCGGGCGCCGTACTTTTCGCCTCCCGCCCTCTTTTGCCTCGCGAACCGCATTGGTATGATGATCTCCGCCCGAACCTGACTAGACAACTTTGGGCGCAGCGGCCTGCCCTCGACGCCGGCCCGCCATACCTATCTCGGAGACACGATGAAGCCATTGCAACGCCATCTCGGCGCACGCCACATCCGCTTTCTCGCCCTCGGCTCGGCCATCGGCACGGGCCTGTTCTACGGTTCCGCCTCGGCCATCAAGCTGGCCGGCCCGGCCGTGATCCTCGCCTATCTGATCGGCGGCGCGGCCGTCTACATGGTCATGCGCGCGCTCGGCGAAATGGCCGTGCGCGAGCCGGTGGCCGGTTCGTTCGGCTATTACGCCAGCGACAACCTCGGCCCGTTCGCGGGCTTCGTCACGGGCTGGACCTACACGCTCGAAATGGTGATCGTGGCGATCGCCGACGTGACGGCGTTCGGCATCTACATGGGCTTCTGGTTTCCGGACGTGCCGCAATGGCTGTGGGTGCTGGCGATCGTCGCGATCATCTGCGGCCTGAACCTCTGCCAGGTCAAGGTGTTCGGCGAGCTGGAGTTCTGGCTGTCGATCGTCAAGGTGGCCGCGATCGGCGCGATGATCGTCGGCGGCGTGGCGATCATCGCGGTCGGCATGCATCTGGGCGGCGCACGCGACGCCGCGCCGTCGCTGTCGAACCTGTGGTCGCACGGCGGCTTCCTGCCGAACGGCTGGGGCGGGCTGGTGGCGTCGCTGTCGGTCGTGATCTTCGCGTACGGCGGCATCGAGGTGATCGGCATGAGCGCCGGCGAGGCCAAGCGGCCCGAACAGGCGATTCCGCGCGCGATCAACGCCGTGCCGGCGCGCATCCTGCTGTTCTACGTGCTGACGATGGTGGTGCTGATGTCGATCTTCCCGTGGACGCGGATCGGCGCCGAAGGCAGCCCGTTCGTCGAGATCTTCAGCGCGCTCGGCGTGAAATCGGCGGCCGGCATCCTGAACGTGGTGGTGATCACGGCGGCCATCTCGGCGATCAACAGCGACATCTTCGGCGCGGGCCGCATGATGTACGGCATGGCGCAGCAAGGCCACGCGCCGCGCGTGCTCGGCGCCACCTCGCGCCAGGGCGTGCCCTACGTCACGGTGCTGGTGATGGCCGCCGCGCTGCTGGCCGGCGTGGTGCTGAACTACCTCGCGCCGAAACAGGTGTTCCAGACGGTGGCCGCGATCGCGACGTTCGCGACCGTCTGGGTCTGGCTCATGATTCTCGCGTCGCAGGTCGCGATGCGCCGCCGCCTGCCGCCCGCCGAGATCGACGCGCTGGCGTTCCGCGTGCCGTTGTGGCCGGTCGGCCCGGCGCTGGCGATCGCGTTCATGGTGTTCGTGGTGGCGATGCTCGGCTGGTTCGAGGACACCCGCGTGGCGCTCTATGCCGGGCTCGCGTGGCTCGTCTGGCTCGCGGCGATCTACCGGCAGCGCCATCGCTGGGGCGGCGGCGCGCGCTTGCAGCGCGGCGAAGGCTGACACGCCCGCGCCAAAACAAACGGGGAAGCCGAAGCTTCCCCGTTGCGCATGCCGACCGCCTGAAACGTCAGGCAGCCTGCTTGATCGACGCGCCGGCCGTGTCGCCGCGCAGCGCGGCGACCTTGGCGATCGTATCGGCGCAGGCGTGGGCCAGTTCCTTGCCCTTCACGACGAAATGCTCGTGGAAGAACGCGGTGTGCTCGTGCGAGCCGTGATGGAAGTGGTGCGGCGTCAGCACGGCGGTCAGCACGACCGTTTCGGTCTCGAGCTGAACCTGCATCAGGCCCGAAATCACCGATTGCGCGACGAATTCGTGGCGATAGATGCCGCCGTCGACCACCAGGCCGGCGCAGGCGATCGCGTCGTACTTGCCCGTCTTCGCAAGCAGCTTGGCGTGCAGCGGAATTTCGAACGCGCCCGCCACTTCGAAGAAATCGATGTTCGATTCGGCAATGCCGGCGTTCGCGAGCGAGGCCACGAACGAGGTCTTGCACTGATCGACGATGTCCTTGTGCCAGCACGACTGGACGAAGGCGATCCGACGGGGGGATTGGGAAGCGGTGTGAAGCTGAGTCATCGACAGGTCCTGTGTTTGCGTTGAATGGGGCGCACAGGGAACCACCGCACGCGTTGCGCGTGCGGTAAAAACCCCGCTCTCTCTCATCCGGACTATGACCGTCGGCCCCGGAATCACACCGGGTCGGCAGGCATCGCGCAGGCAGGCCTGCAGCGAGCTGTTCGCGGGCTACGCGCCGAAGCGCGATTACCGCCGGTGGGGAATTTCGCCCCGCCCTGAGAACGTTGCGACGCATTTGACGCGTCGCGGCGAAAATCTACCACAAGTGGCACGGCGTCGCTGCCAGGCGCTCAAAAACCGTATCGCCCGCAGTGTCATCGCGCCGTTGCACCGTCGTTTCAGGCGCGCCAGCGGCGCACCGTCAGCCGTTCGAGCGTGTCGAACACCAGATGCTCGACCAGCAGCCCGATCACGATCACCGCCGCCAGCCCGGCGAACACGCGATCGGTGTACAGCTCGTTGCGGTTCTGGAAGATGTACCAGCCGAGGCCGCCCTGGCCCGCACTCGCGCCGAACACGAGCTCGGCGGCGATCAGCGTGCGCCAGGCAAACGCCCAGCCCACCCGCAGCCCCGACAGGATCGACGGCAGCGCCGCCGGCACCAAGATCAGCCAGACGAACCACAGCCCGCGCAGGCCGTAATTGCGGCCCGCCATGCGCAGCGTGGCCGGCACGCCGAGAAAACCGGTGTACATGTTCAGCGCGAGCGGCCAGAGCACCGAATGGATCAGCACGAACAGCAGGCTGCCGGTGCCGAGCCCGAACCACAGCAGCGCGATCGGCAGCAAGGCGATCGACGGCAGCGGGTTGAACATGGCCGTCAGCATCGACAGCAAATCACGGCCGATCCGCGTGGACACGGCCACCGACGTCAGCGCGAACGCCAGCACCGCGCCGATCGCATAGCCGCGCAGCAGCACCGACAGCGAGATGCCCGTCTTCACGAGCAGTTCGCCCGAGGCGATGCCCTCCACGAACGCGCGGGCCGTGGCCACGAAGGTCGGCACCAGCAGATCGTTGTCGACCACGCGCGCCACGATCTCCCAGGCGGCGATCAGCACCAGCGCGATCAGCACGCGGCGCAGGCCGCTCGAATCGAGCAGGCGCGCAAGCAGCGGCGCCCGCGCGGCCAGCACGCCCTCGTCGGGCGCTTCGAGCGTCAGTTCGTATTCGGGACGGGACGGAAACGGCGTGCTCATGCGTGGGCCTCCTCGGCGCGAGCCGCGTTCGAAACGGTGGCGGCATCCGGCGTCTCGAACAGCAGCCGGTGAATGCGCGCGACGCTCTGCTGGAAATCGTCGCTGCCGATGCTGTCGAGCGCGAACCGCTCGCTGTTCAGCTCGGCGCGCACGCGGCCCGGATGCGGCGACAGCAACAAGATCCGGTTGCCCACCACCAGCGCCTCCTCGATCGAGTGCGTGACGAACAGCAGCGTGAAGCGCGCGTCGTCCCACAGGCGCAGCAGTTCCTCCTGCATCTTGCGGCGCGTGAGCGCGTCGAGCGCGGCGAACGGCTCGTCCATCAGCAGCACGCGCGGCTGCATGGCCAGCGCGCGGGCGATCGCCACGCGCTGTTTCATGCCGCCCGACAGCGTGTGCGGGTACGCCTTCGCGAACGCCGACAGGCCCACCTTGTCGAGGTAATGCAGCGCGCGCTCGTTGGCCTCGCGGCGCGACAGGCGGCGCGCGACGCGCAGCGGGAACGCCACGTTCTCGAGCACCGTCTTCCACGGCGGCAGTTGATCGAATTCCTGGAACACGGCCACGCGGTCGGCGCCCGGCCCGTCGATGGCGCGGCCGTCGAGCGCGATGCGGCCCGACGCCGGCTCCACGAAGCCCGCCACCGCCTTCAGCAGCGTCGATTTCCCGCAGCCGGACGGCCCGAGCAGCACGAAGCGGTCGCCGTGATCGACCTCGAAGCTCACGCGCTGGGTGGCGCGCACGATGCGCTCGTCGGTGCGGTATTCGAGCGTGACGCGATCCACCGACAGCAGCGGCGCGGCGTGGCCGGCCTGCTCGGCGCCGCGTTCGCCGCGCGCGCCGGTGCGTGCGGCGGATTCGACGCCGTTTCCGGTGCGCGCGACGTGCGGCGCGGCCCATGCGTTCGACAGATTCATGCTCGACCTCGACAATGCGACAGACAAAACATCAAGATACCGGCCGCGTTTCGCGATCCCAACCAATCATTGCGGCTTTGCAAATGCCGCGCGCGGATAAAGCGCGCGGCGCCGGCTCATGCCGTGCTCAACTGCCGCCCTGCGTGGCCGGATCGTCGAAGAAATAGTCGTGCACCGAATTCGGCGCGTTGCGGATCGCGCCCACGCGGTGCATGAACTGCGCGAGGCCCAGCGTGTTCTGCGGCGCCGTCTTGAACTGCACCTGCGGGTCGCGCAGGATCTTCAGCAGCAGCGCGCGGTCGATCTTCGAACCGTTGACGCGGATATAGATGTCCGCCGCGCGCTCGGGATCGGCCGAGATCAGCTTGGCGGCGTCGGCCAGCGCGGCCACGAACGCGTGGTAGGTCTTCGGGTTCGCATCGCGGAATTTCTCGGTGGCGTACAGCACGGTGGCGGAGCTCGGGCCGCCCAGCACCTGGTAGGAATCGAGCACGATGTGCGCCTTCGGGTTGCCGGCCAGCTCCTGCTGCTGGAACGGCGGCGTGCTGAAGTGCGCCGTCACCACGTTGCTGTTGGCGAGGATCGCGGCGGCGGCGTCCGGGTGCGGGATCGCCTGCGTGTAGCCGTCGAGCTTGTCGAACGACTTGTCGCCCCATTGCTTGGCGGCTGCGTATTGCAGCACGCGCGACTGCACCGACACGCCCACGGCCGGCACGGCGATGTGATCCTTCGCCGTGAAATCGGCCACCGTCTTGACGGCCGGATCGGTGCTGACCAGGTAATACGGCAGGTTGCCGAGCGAGGCCACGCCCTTGACGTTCTGGCGGCCGTGGGTGCGATCCCACACGGTCAGCAGCGGCCCGACGCCCGCGCCGGCGATATCCACCGCGCCCGACAGCAGCGCGTCGTTGACGGCCGCGCCGCCCGACAGCTTGGCCCAATCCACCTGGATGTCGATACCGGCCTTCTTGCCTTCCTGCTCGATCAGGTGCTGGTCGCGCACCACGTTCAGCATCAGGTAGACGATGCCGAACTGCTCGGCGATGCGGATCTTGCCCTCGGCATGGGCCGGCGCGGCGGCGGCGAAGCCGGTGGCGGCCACCGCCACGGCGATCGCGGACGCGGCCGAACGACGGGCGGACAAACGGGTGCGCGCGAACGCGGCGCTGAACGGGAACGGCATCGGAAACCTCGTGCTGGGGATACGAATCAAGAAGGAAGAAACGAAATCGGAGATCGAGCGCCGTCGCCGCCCCGAGCAGTCGTCGGGGCGCGGACGCCAGGCTTTCGCGTGTGCGTGGTGAGGGCTTCGGCGTGCGAGCCGAAGCCCTCACCGCATCGTCGTCAAACCGGCAGGTCGCCTTCGATCGTGGTGCGGTAGAGCTTGCGGCGCAGATGATCGGGCGTGCCCGCCGCGAGATGCATGAGCGAGCGGTTATCCCAGAACACGAGATCGTGTTCGCGCCATTGGTGGCGGTAGACGAATTCGTCGCGCACGCTGTGCGCGAAGATCTCGTCGAGCAGCGCGCGGCTTTCGTCCTCGGGCAGGCCGACGATGCGCGTCGTGAAATGCTCGCTGACGAACAGCGCGCGGCGGCCCGTTTCCGGGTGCGTGCGCACGATCGGCTGTTCGACCGCCTTGACCTGCGCGATCTGTTCGGGCGAGAGGTTCGGCCGCCACGGGCTGCGCGCCTGCAGCTCGGCGTAACGCGCCAGATAGGTGTGCTCGGCGCGGCGGCCCTCGACGGCCTGCTTGAGCGCGTCGGGCAGCGTGTCCCAGGCCAGGTGCATGTTGGCGAACAGCGTGTCGCCGCCTTCGGCCGGCAGCTCCTGCGCGTGCAGCAGCGAGCCGAGGCTCGGCTTTTCCTTGTACGACAGATCCGAATGCCAGAAATGGCCGGCGTCGCCGAGGCCGATCGGCTTGCCGTTCTCGAGGATGTTCGACACGATCAGCACGTCCGGATGCCCGGCCAGCGCGAACTGGTGCAGCACGTGCTGCTGGAGCGGGCCGAAGCGGCGGCTGAACGCCACTTGCTCGTCGGGCGTGATGCGCTGGTCGCGGAACACCAGCACGTGATGATCGAGGTGCGCGCGGTGGATGCGCGCGAAATCGTCCTCGCCGATCGGCTGCGACAGGTCGAGGCCGACCACTTCCGCGCCGAGCGGCGCGTCGAACGGCACGATATCGAACGACTGCCGGAACGGCAGCGGCGAAGACGATGCGGGCGTGGCAACAGCGGCGGAGACGGACACGTTCGACGATTCCTGCATGGCAAAAACCCGAATTTATGCCCGCACCGCCGTCAAGACAACGAAGCAAATCGGATACGAATATCAGCCGACGTCATAACGGCCGCCATCGCGCGAAAGCTGCCGCCGTTGCACGATACCGCGACGAAATCGACGCGATCGCAACGGCGGCTATTATGCGCACCGGTTCGTGGCCAGCGCGCTCAGTGCCCGGCCGGGAAAATCAGCGACCGATGCGCAGCCACGCCCGCCATCACGCCCGACGACGACGCGAACGTGGCGTTGGTCATCAGGTTCGACGCGTCGCCGGCCACGAACAGGCCCGGCACGTTGGTCTGTTTCCAGGCGTCCACGCGCACGATCGGGCCGGCCGGCCCTTCGTCGAATTCGCAGCCGAGCTGGCTCGCGAGATCGCTGGCCATCTGCAACTGCGTGCCCACGAACAGCGCATCGATCGGCACCACGCGCCCGTCCGCCAGCCGCAGGCCGGACAGATCCGGCGCATTGCCGAGCACCGCCACCACCGGCGAGGTTTCGACGTGCACGCCGCGCGCTGCGACCAGCGCGAGTTCGTCGGCGCTCGGTTCGATCGCGCCGTGTGTGAACCAGGTGGTCGGCCCCCAATCGGAGACGAGCATCGCCTGATGGAACGACATCGGATGCGTGGCGAGCACGCCCAATCGGCCGTCGCGGCCGATTTCGTAGCCATGGCAGTACGGACAATGCAGCACGCTGACGCCCCAGCGCTCGCTCAGGCCCGCCAGCGGCGGCAGCACGTCGCGCACGCCGGTGGCGAGGATCAGCCGGTCGGCCGTGGCCGTGCTGCCGTCGGCCAGCGTCACGGCGAAACCCTGCGCCGTGCGCTCGGCTTGCGTGGCCTGCCCGATCCGGAACTGCACGCTCGGATAGGCGGCCAGTTGCGCCGTGGCGTCGCCGACGATCTCCTCGGGCGTGCGCCCGTCCTGCCCGAAAAAGCCATGCGAATGCGCGGCGAAGCGGTTGCGCGGCTCGCGGCCGTCGATCACGAGCACGCGCCGCCGCGCCCGCGCCAGTTGCATCGCCGCAGACAGGCCCGCGAAACTGCCGCCGACCACGATCACTTCATGATGTGACTGCATCCCAAGCTCCCGTTGAGGCCGGCCCCCAATACACGGGCCGGCGCATGACACCGATTTCACGAAACATCAGGAGTTGCATGATAGGCGTGTACCATCCATCACGCAACTCCATTTGTTGCGTGATTCGACGCCCTGCCCCGAACCTGGAGAAACATGAGAACGGATAGCCGCCTGTCCCGGATGCTGCACGCGCTGATCCACATGCATCGCGCCGATGGGCCGATGACGTCCGAGATGATGGCCGCGATGCTCGGCACCAACGCCGTGGTGGTGCGGCGGCTGCTCGGCGGGCTGCGCGACGCCGGTTACGTGCAATCGGAAAAGGGCCACGGCGGCGGCTGGACGCTGGCCGCGCCGCTCGACGCGATCACGCTGCTCGACGTGTATCGCGCCGTGGGCGAGCCGCCGCTGTTTTCGGAACTGGTGTCGGACGATCACCCGCACTGCCTGGTCGAGCGTGCCGTCAACGCGCACCTGTCGGCCACGCTGGCCGAGGCCGAGGAGGCCTTGCTCGCCAAATTCGCCCAGGTCACGCTCGGCTCGCTGGCGCGCGATTTCGAACATGCGATGCCGCCGGGCGACGGCGGCCACGCGCCGGGCTGACCGCCGCGGGCCTCGCCGCGATCAGGCCGGCCCGAACAATTCCCCGTAGATGTCGCGCAGCCAGTCGACGAACACGCGCACGCGCGGCGACAACTGCCGCCGATACGGATACAGCGCCGTCAACGGCATGGCCGGGCTGTGCCAGCCGGCCAGCACTTCCACGAGCCGGCCGTCGCGCAAGGCCGGCTCCAGGTGATAGCGCGGCGCCTGAATCAGCCCCGCGCCGCTTTCGCAGGCCACCACGTAATTTTCCGCATCGTTGACCGAGATCCAGCCGCCCACGTCGTAGTCGCGCACTTCGCCGTCCACCACCACCGAGAACGGGTAATCGATGCCGCCGCTGCTCGCGAAGAAGCGCACGGCGCGGTGCGACGGCAGTTCGTCCGGATGCTGCGGTGTGCCGAACTCGGCCAGGTAGGCCGGGCTCGCGCAGATCACCTGCGGCATCATCGCCAGCCGCCGCGCCACCAGCGACGAATCGTGCGGCCGCCCGCCCCGGATCACGCAATCCACGCCCTCGCGCACCAGATCGACGAGCCGGTCGCCGCTGCTGACCACCAGCTCGATATCCGGATAGCGGCGATGGAAATCGGCGATACGCGGCAGCACCACCTGCGTCGCGTGCGTGCCGCTCATGTCCACGCGCAGCAGGCCGCGCGGGTTCGAGGCGTCCTGGCGCAGCGAGGCTTCGGCGTCGTCGAGTTCGGACAGCACCAGCACGCAGCGCTCGTAGAACGCGCTGCCGTCCGCCGTCGGCTTGACCTGGCGCGTGGTGCGCTCCAGCAAGCGCGTGCCGAGCCGCGCTTCCAGTTGCTTGATGGCGTGCGTCGCGCTCGCGCGCGGGATGCCGAGCATGTCCGCCGAGCGGCTGAAGCTGCCGGTTTCGACGATCCGGGTGAACAGTTGGAGAGTATCGAGACGATCCATGGCGGCACGCGATTGTTGTGATTCGTTGAATGTGCGCGCTACTTTACCAGCCTGAAAGGCCCGCCGACGTGCCTGAAACACCGATTTCTCAATCGAATTATTGAGCCTGGTTGAATTGTATTAGCAAGCCGGCTGGGTTTATCGAGACGGCCAAAGCGCGAAGAATGCAGTCCTGACGGGCAACGACGCCCCTCTCTCATCAGGAGCCAGATCATGACCCAAACTACTTCCCGCGCCGCGATCGTGACCGGCGGCTCGCGTGGCATCGGCCGCGCCATCTCGATGCGTCTCGCCGCCGACGGGTTCGCCGTCGTCGTCAACTACGCGGGCAACGCCGACACCGCCCAGGAAACCGTCGATGCGATCGTCGAGGCCGGCGGCCGCGCGATCGCCGTGCAGGGCGACGTGTCGGTCGAAGCCGATGTGACGCGCCTGTTCGACGCCGCGTTCGAGGCTTACGGCCGCGTGGACGCCGTGGTCAACAGCGCCGGCGTGATGACGATGGCCCAGATCGACGCAAAAAACATCGACGTGTTCGACCGCACCCTCGCCATCAACCTGCGCGGCGCGTTCCTCGTGCTCGGCGAAGCGGCCAAGCGCCTGCAACGCGGCGGCCGGATCATCGCGCTGTCGACCAGCGTGATCGCGCGCTCGTTCCCCGGCTACGGCCCGTACATCGCCAGCAAGGCCGGCGTGGAAGGCCTGGTGCGCGTGCTCGGCAACGAACTGCGCGGGCGCGGCATCACCGCGAACATCGTCGCGCCGGGGCCGGTGGCCACCGAGCTGTTCTTCAACGGCAAGAGCGAGGAACAGGTTGCGCAGATCACCAAGCTCGCGCCGCTGGAGCGGCTTGGCGAGCCGGAGGATATCGCCTCGGCGGTGTCGTTCCTGGCCGGGCCGGACGGGGCTTGGGTGAATGCGCAGGTGTTGCGCGTGAATGGCGGGTTTGCTTGATTACGGCCTGACTCAAGGCGATGCGCGAAGCCGGCGCGGTGCGACGTGCCGCGCCGGCTTCGCGGCGTTCGGTGCGGCGAGCGGCCGGCGCGAGCTGGGAGTCACGCGCGCCGCAACAAAGCCGGCAAATCGCCATCGAACCCATACGTCCCCGAATGCGTCGTCTTGAACCACGGACACGCATAGATCGCCCCGCCCAGATCGCGCCACTTGCGGCAGAACGACATGTCCTCGGACAGCGAGCGCCCCTCGGGCGTGCGCAGGAATTCGAAATGCTCGTGCATGTGCGTCGCGTGCGGCACCAGATGCCGATAAATCATCGGCACCTCGACACGCGTATCCGGATACGCGCTCGCCAGCTTCGCGAACACCGCGCGCTCCAGCAGCATCAAGCCCGCGCCGCCGGCCGCCACCTCCACGGGCCGCTCGGTCTGGTCCAGCGCGCCCTCGCCGATCGCGTACAGCGTGTGCCGGTAATCGGCCGCGGCCATCGCCACTTGCTTCGCGGGCAGTTCGGGATTGCGCCGCGCCATCGCCACGATCGCATCCCAGTTCAATTGCTTGGCCGGATACGGCCCGAGCGCGATCTCGGCCTGCACCTCGTACATGCGCAGCACGTCGCGGCCCTCGAAACCGACGTCGGCGTCGATGAACATCAGGTGCGAAAGCATCGATTCGGAGAGAAAGCGCTGAATCAGCACGTTGCGCTGCTCGTGCAGCAGCGCCGTGCCGCTGACATAGAAGAACTCGAACGCGAGGCCCGCCTCCATGCAGGCGCGCTGCAACGACAGCAGCCCGCTGACGTACGGCATGTAGCAGCTCGATCCATAGGCGGGAGTGGCGACGAGGATGCCTGGAATCGGAGTCATGGTGGCCCGGAACGAAATGTTGGATCGGTGTTTATCGCTCCGTTTTATTGAATTTCGAGATGACCGTCAACGGGGCGTTGACAATCTTGAGGATCGCTTACGGCCAACAAATGGCATCACCTCGTGATCGCTCAGATAAGTTTTCTTATCTTAACGACTCGATTCGATGTCAAAACTTGCAGGCGACAAAACGCACCGATGGCGGACAGCCGCTCGGGGACAGACCCATGCGGCCGCACCGCCGTTCGGCGTGCGATTCGCGCGGGTCGAGTGGATGCATCGTTATCCGAAACGATCGCGCCGATCGTCCACGGCAATGACGAATGGGAAGACGGCCTCGGGATTTTCCCGAGGCGTCGCGCCGGCTACACAGCCGGCCGGCTATACCTGGGCAGCCCAGGCTCGCGCGCGGTCGTTGACGTCCTGCAGCGTGGCCACCGGCATGGCGCTCAACGTCTGCCTGGCCTGTGCCGGCGCGACGCCCGCGTGCGCCGACACCTGCTGCGCCAGCGTCGCGTGGAACTGCTGCACCTGCTGCGCGTTCAGATAAGCGGCACGCGCGCCGGTGGTGCGCTTCTCGCCCGGCGGCGGATTGATCCGCACCACGGCGTCCGGCGGAATCTCGATGCCGCGCGACAGGCACGCCAGGCTCAGCGTCGCCAGATCCTCGCGGCTGCCGACCTCGATTTCGGTCAGCCGCCCGCCCTGCTCCGATCCTGCCAGCGGATGCACCGCCTCCTGATAGGCGTGCTGCTTGCCGCTGGCCAGCGTATGCGTGCGCAAGCCCTCCACCTTCTCGAAACCGAACACCACCGGCACGATCTGGCCGCGATTCATCAGGCACAGGTACGGCATGCTGTCCGAGTGTTCCTGCTGATGCTTGATGTCCGCCGCCGCGTCGCGGTAGAGCGTGCGCAGCGCGTCGCCGTCGATCCGCACCCGCTCGCCGTTGGGCTTGCACATCAGCACCGACGCGCGCAGCGGCAGTTGCTCGATGGACCGCCCCAGCGCCTCCGCATTGTTCGCCGGGGTGCGCTGGGCCATCACGAACATGGCGGTGCGCAGCTCCTGGGCCAGTTGCCCGGCCAGTTCCTCGGGCGTATTCGCATCGTAGCGTTGCGGGTCGGCTGTGGGCTGCCACGACGCGGCGCTGCCCGCACGCTCGAGCACGGCGCTGGCCAACTGGTAGCGGATGCCCGCCTGCGCGGGAGAATTGCTGCTCGAGGCGCTGCCCTTCGCGTAGCGGCGCGGCCCGCCGCGCCAGTCGCCCCGCACGGATTGGCTCGTCGCGCTCTCCGGCGTGCGCGTCGAGAAGAACACCATGCCTTCGAGCGAGCTGTGGCCGCCTTTCGGCGCGTGCCGGCCGCCGGCCAGCGCCTTCGATTCGAGAATCTCGAAGCCCCACGGGCTGCCGTGCAGCGCCTCGGGCTTGCTGTGGCCGTCGGGCGCGGCCGGATTGCGCGGGCGCAGCAGTTCGCGACGCAAGGCCGTGCCGACGGAGCGCGACGCGCCAAGCGTATCGAGCACGTCGAGCGGCGTCCTGCGCTGCGTATCGAGCTTGTTGAGCTTCGCGCCGGCGCCGATCAGCGCGCGCACGCCGTCGATGTCCTGATGGGCGACCGCCTCGTGCAGCGACGCGGGCAACGCGCCGTCGCGGCGCGACTGCTGGAACGACTGCAACGGCAGATGCGCGCCCGAAGCGCCGGGGCTGGCGGCCGGGCCGCCGGACGGGCTCGACGTGTCGCGCGCATCGGCATGCCGGGAGGTGGCGTCGCTGGCGGGCGACGGAGACGCGTTCGATGGGGAGCGGGTGCGCATGGGCGGGCGGCCGTCATCCGCGCCGGCGGCCAAGCCGCGCGCCGCGAATGCCTGGAGAAAGGCAAATGGGATCACAGGCTAACGCCGTGCCGGCGGCGCGCCGGATACGGATGCGAAGCGTTGTCGCGCAGATCGAAGCGGATTGATGAACGTACAGGAACGATGGCGCGTCATGCACGCAGCCATCGTTCGCCGGTTCGATTCAGCGCGGCTCCGCTTCCGGCTCGGCGAGCCGCAGCACATGCGCGCGAATGTCGGCCGGCCAGCCGTCGATCCGTTCGCGGAAATCGCCCGCTTCGCCCGCGAACAACGCGCGCGATGCTTCTTCGAAACCGGGCAGATCGCCGGCCAGCGCCGACATGAAGTGATAGGCGCGCTCGTTCGCGGCGCGCAGGCGATCACGGCCGCCGTGTTCGCGGCGCGCATCGTCGACGAGCTTGCGCAGCGCCACCGACGCCCCGCCCGGCTGCTCGGCGAGCCACGCCCAATGGCGCGGCAGCAGCGTGACTTCCCGCGCGACGACACCGAGCTTCGGCCGGCCACGGCCGCGTGGCGCGGCCGCTTCGGTCGCCTCGCTGACGCCGGCCGGTTCGCCGCCCGATGCCGCCTCGCTTGCGAACCGCGCGCGAACCTCGTCCTCGCTGCCGCGCAGATCGACGTCGATCGAGCGCCCCGTCGCGTTGTCGAACAGCAGCACCGGCCCGGCCGATTCGTGCTGCGCGGCGCGGCGCATGGCCAGCGCGACCGTCGCGAGATCGCCCGACGCGAGATGCCGCGCGCCGTCGAAGCCGGTATAGCGGGGAAGCAAGACGGGATCTGCCATGACGTGATGTGAGAAAAATGCGTGGGCCGGGACAAACGTCGAATGCATCGACATTTACCCGGATATAAAAACAGACGTCAAGCGGCGGCCGGATCGCCGTGCGGCGCGTGCTCGTCGATCCAGGCCAGCGTCTCGCGCAGCACTTCCTCCGAGATCGCCGGATCGTCACTGAGGCGCGACAGGATCACCGCGCCGACCATTGCCGACCAGCCGCCGATCGCCGCGCGCCGGGCGGCCTCGGGCGCCACGCCCTTCATGCCGGCCGCGAAGCGCGCCACCTGCCGCCCCACGCTGCCGCCA
>NZ_JAAGPF010000774.1 GCF_017104645.1 Burkholderia sp. Ac-20379 | reverse complement strand
GCGGCGGCCGTGCACGTCGCGCTGCTGTGGTTCGCGCTCGGCGCGCGCAGCCTGACCGAACACATCGCGCCGATCGGCGGGGCGCTCGCGCGCGGCGATCTCGACGCGGCCCGCGCGCTGACCGGCCGCATCGTCTCGCGCGACACGCGCGACGCCGACGCCTCGGCGCTGTCGCGCGCGGCCGTCGAATCGGCGCTGGAAAACGGCAACGATGCGATCTTCGGCGCATTGTTTTGGTTCGCGGTGGCTGGCGGCCCGGGCGCGCTGATGTTCCGGCTCGCCAACACGCTCGACGCGATGTGGGGCTATCGCACGCCGCGCCTGCTGCGTTTCGGCTGGGCCGCCGCGCGCATCGACGACGCGCTGAACTGGGTGCCGGCCCGGCTGACGGCAGCCAGCTACGCGCTGCTCGGCGACACCGTCAACGCGTGGCGCTGCTGGCGCACCCAGGCGCGCCACTGGGACAGCCCGAACGCCGGCCCGGTGATGGCCGCCGGCGCGGGCAGCCTCAACGTGATGCTCGGCGGCCCGGCCGTGTATCACGGCGAGCTCGAATCGCGCCCCACGCTCGGCTCGGGCGAACCGGCCGCGCCGGGCCACGTGCGCGCGGCGCTGTCGCTCGTGATGCGCACCGCGATCCTCTGGCTCGCGCTGCTGCTCGTCTGCGCGGCGATCGCGGTCGCCACCCATCATGGCTGAGGCTCGGGCCTCGCTTTCTTCATCCCGCGTCATGACCGATTCCCCGCTGCCCCCGCCCGCCATCACGCATGGCGGCAACCCGCACGACGCCGCGCGCCGTTACGGCATCGCGCTCGACCGCTGGCTCGACCTGTCGACCGGCATCAACCCGGCCGGCTATCCTGTGCCGCCGGTGCCGGCCGCCGCGTGGCGCCAGTTGCCCGGCGACGACGCGCCGCTCGCCGCGCTGGCC
>NZ_JAAGPF010000773.1 GCF_017104645.1 Burkholderia sp. Ac-20379 | reverse complement strand
CGCGCGCATCGCCGCAATAGCCGGTGCCGGCCGCCACCGTCGCGATGCCGGCGAGCCGCCCGAGGTTCGGCGCGAGGCCCAGCAGGCGGCCGCCTGTGGCATGGCCGAGCGCGAACAGGCGCGCCGCGGGTGCATGGGTGGCCAGGCAATCGAGCGCGGCGGGCAGATCGGCCTCGCCCCATTGGCGCAGCGTCACGCGGTCGGTGTCGGCCACCGCCGTGCGCGAGCCGCCGATGCCGCGGTTGTCGTAGCTGAGCACCGTGAACCCGGCCCCGGCCAGGCTGCGCGCGAACGCGTCATAACGCGCGCGCGGCATGCCGAGCGCGCTGTTGATCAGCACCGCGCGTTCGGGGCTCAGGTGGGGAAGATAGAGCGACCCCGTCAACGGTCGTCCGTCGCGCGCCGCGAACTGGAGAGTTTCGACCGTGATCGCCATCGTCTGCCTCGTCGTGGAAGCGGCTATTGTGCAAGCGAACGACGCGGGCCGCTAGCTCGGTCGCCACGCGGCCGATATTCGGTCGCTGCTCGCCCGATCGCGGTCGATACGCGCGATGCGTCAGCGCGCCCCGGAGGCGACGCGATACCACTGCCAGAACGTGCGCGTGTAGGCCTGCGCCAGTTGCGGCACGTCGCGAAACACGTTCAGCGCGCGCACGGTCATGGCCCCGTCGCCGGCCGTGGTTGGCGGTCGGCTGCCGGCGGGCGGCGTCACGACGGTGTCGATCGCCACGGCGTCGTCCACCACGATGAACGGCGTGCGCGCGCCGGGCCGGCTTGACGCGA
>NZ_JAAGPF010000772.1 GCF_017104645.1 Burkholderia sp. Ac-20379 | reverse complement strand
GCGCGAGCGCCACGCGCTGCACGCGGCCGGTGCGCAGGCGGTCGCACTCGGCGGCGGCCAGGCCGGCCGCCGCGACGGTGGCCAGCGCCAGCGTGCCGACCCGATGCACCGATGGCAGCCCCGGATCGCCCGCGCCCGCATCGAGATCGACGCGCGCCAGCGCGGCCGGATCGGCATTCGCCATCTGCCAGAGAACCTGCAAGGCTCGTCGTGGATCCATCGTCTGCTCCGTTCGAAAGTGGTGCGGCGAGTCTAGAATCGGGCTGGCGAGGCGATCAATCTTGATGGCCCGAATCAATACATACAGATTTGTTCGGTTATGCGCGCGCGACTGCGCGCCCGGAGCCTGCCGATGCCCAGAATCAGCGCCGCCGACGCGGCCCGCCAGCTCGGCGTGAGCCTGCCCACGCTCTACGCCTACGTCAGCCGCGGGCTGCTCGCGTCCTATCCCGACGGCCGCTCGAAGCGCCGCCATTACGATGCCGACGAGGTCACGCTGCTGGCCCGCCGCCGCGCCGACGCGAAACGCGCGGGCGGCGTGGCCGAGCGCTCGCTCGATTTCGGCGTGCCGGTGCTCGAATCGCGCATCACGCGGATCGCCGACGGACGCCCGCGCTATCGCGGCCACGACGCCGTCGAACTGGCCGGCCGCGCCTCGCTGGAAGAGACGGCCGCGCTGCTGTGGGCATGCGAGCCGGCGCGCCTGGCCGCCGAGCCGGCGCTCGACGGCATCGATACCGCGCATTGGCAGCGCTGGCTGGGCGAATGGGCGGATCGCCCGCCGCTC
>NZ_JAAGPF010000771.1 GCF_017104645.1 Burkholderia sp. Ac-20379 | reverse complement strand
CGGCGCCGGCCGGCACGCCGCCGAGCATCGCGACGCCCACCGCCGGGCCGGCCGCCGCCGCGAACTGCGTGCGGACGTCGGCGACTTCGCGGCGGAATGCGTCGAGCTGCATCGGCGAGAGCCGGTTGCTGGCGTCGGCCAGCGCGACGATCGGATCGACCGGCTTGTCGGCCAGGCGCACCTCGAAGTGCAGATGCGGGCCGGTGGCCGCGCCGGTCATGCCGACCGCGCCGAGCCGCTGCCCCTGCGCCACCTGCATGCCGACCTTCAGGCCCGGTGCCCAGGCCGACAGATGCGCGTAGAGCGTCGAGGTGCGGCCGGGATGATCGACCACCACGTAGCGGCCATAGCCATGCGGATCGGTGCCGACGAACGCCACCACGCCGTCGGCCGCCGCATTGACGCGCGTGCCGCGCGGCGCGGCCAGATCGACGCCGGTATGCAGCAGCCGCTGGTGCGTGATCGGATGGATGCGCACGCCGAACGGCGAGCTGATGCGCGTGGCGATCACCGGCTTGATCAGCGCCGCCGCTTCGAGCGGCGTGCCGTCGAACAGATAGAACGCGCCATGCGCGGCGCCGGGCGGCTGGAACCACATCGCGCTGAACTTGCGGCCCGCGATGCGCACGTCGAGCGCCGTCAGTTGCGGGCCGTGCGGCGTGCTCTGCCAGCCCACCCGGTAGCGGTCGCCGCGCTGCGCCGGGGCGCGGGTGCGCATCTGTGAGGGCATCAGGTCGCCGACCTGGATGCGGATTTCGGGCGGCAGATCGAGCTGCTGCAAGGTCTGCGAGAACGTGTGTTCGACCGTGCCGACGCGCAGCCCGGTGGCGGCCGGCGGCGCGCCGAACGCGGAGGCGGGCGCGTCGAGCGAGAACGCGTCGGACGCGCTGCCCAGCAGCGCGGTATCGGGGGCGAAGCGCGAGGCGAACCGGCCGGGCGGCGTG
>NZ_JAAGPF010000770.1 GCF_017104645.1 Burkholderia sp. Ac-20379 | reverse complement strand
GCGCCGGTCGCGCCGCCCGAGACGATCGCCACCTTGCCGGCCAGCCGCCCGCGCCCGCGCCCGGCCGGGGTTGCGCCTTCCTTGCCCATGCTCATCCGATGCCTCCCGATGTGATGATGGGGACACGGTAGGCGCGCCGAAATGGCCCGACTATCCAGAATTGGCAAAAAGTCGATGGGTGTCCGAAATACCGGGCGGGCCGGTGCGGGCATGGCGCGTGCGGCGTCCCGTCTATTTTGGCGGGCCTACACTGGGCATCACGGAATGCGGATCCTCACACGATAGCCACTTCAGAAATGGGTTTCGATCTCACGACCGCCGTTGCCACCCATACCTGCCGCAGCGTCGAGGAGCAGGCGACGCTGCTCGACGCCTGGAATCAGAGCTACTGCCAGATCTCGCGCGGCAGCTTCGACGGCTCGATCGTCTCGTTCGCCGCGGGCAGCGTGCGCGTGCACATCGAACGCCTGAACCGCACCGTGTATCAGCGCGGCGAGGTGGCGCGCGACCGCATCGCCGTGGGCGTGCCGTTCCAGCTCGAAGGGCATGCGCTGCTGTGCGGCGAGAAGAGCCATCGCGACGCGCTGCATGTGTTCTCGGGCAGCAACGGCTTCGAGTTCCTGTCGCCCGACCGGCACCTCGTGGTGAACCTCGAAATCGCGCCCGGCGATTCGCGCAGCGACAGCGTGCGCGCGCAACTGCGCGACATCGGCGAGCGGCTGGCCGGCCGCGCCGGCGTGCGCAACGCCGAGCCCGATCGGAAGAGACGCGGGTAGGGGAAGAGTGTGGGGCGCGTGGCAGGTCTGTTGTGTCTGCTGTCTATAA
>NZ_JAAGPF010000769.1 GCF_017104645.1 Burkholderia sp. Ac-20379 | reverse complement strand
CTCGAAGCCGTGACGCATCGCATCGGTCAGCATCGCATGCGGTTTTTGCGCGGCGAGCGCCTGCGCGAGCGCGGCCACGAAGCGGTCGCCGTTCGCGTCGTCGGCCACCACGATCACGCCGGGGCTGGTGCAGAACTGGCCGCAGCCCACCGTGATCGAGCCGGCCAGCGTGGCGGCCGGGCCGTCCACGCCGTCGGCCAGCGCGGCGGGCGTCACCACCAGCGGGTTGATCGAGCCGAGTTCGCCGTAGAACGGGATCGGCCGGGGGCGCGCGTTGGCCGCGCGCCAGAGCGCGACGCCGCCTTGATACGAGCCGGTGAACGCCACCGCGGCGATCGCCGGATGCGACACGAGGCGCGTGGCCGCGTCGCGCGAGGCCTGGCCGGTGAAGCCGATCACGGCCTCCGGCAGGCCCTGCTCGCGCAGCACGCCCTGCGCCAGTTCGTGCACGCGTTGCGACAGCTTCGGATGGCCCGAATGCGGCTTGACGATCACGGCGCAGCCAGCGGCCAGCGCCGAGGCGGTATCGCCGCCGAGCACCGAGAACGCGAACGGGAAATTGCTGGCCGAGAACATCGCCACCGGCCCGAGCGGCGCGAGCACGCGCACCAGATGCGGGCGGCCGGCGGGCGGCGCGCCGGCCACCGGCGGATCGTCGATCACGCGCGCGGCGCAGCCGTTGTCGAGAAGGTCGGCGAAGCCGCGCAACTGGAACGCGGTGCGCTCGGGGTCGGCGTTCAAGCGGCCCGCCCCGGGCGTGGTTTGCGCGGTGGCGAGCCGCACCGCGACGGAGCGGAGGACAGCGTT
>NZ_JAAGPF010000768.1 GCF_017104645.1 Burkholderia sp. Ac-20379 | reverse complement strand
ATGTAACACAATATAGTGCGTCACGTACTGACGTGCATGATGTAATAGTTCTACATCTCACAATCAGTCACATATACTACACATGCTCCACAGCCATACTCATTCATCTAGACGCCACTCAGACCTTTCCTTATGTACATCTGTGTTAGTCGAGCCTTCATTTTGTCACCTCATTCATACTCATCTTTACTAGTCACCTCTATACCACATATTTCTTTTTTTTTTTTTTTTTTA
>NZ_JAAGPF010000767.1 GCF_017104645.1 Burkholderia sp. Ac-20379 | reverse complement strand
CGACGGCCATCGACGCGAAACTGGCCCGTATCCGTGTGTTTCGCGCCGGGCTCGAACAGGCGTTCGCGCCGCCGCCGCCCGAAGCCGCGGCCGGCTGGGCCGACGATCTGCTCGTGTGCCGCTGCGAGGCGGTGACGGCCGGCACGCTGCGCGAATGCATCCGCTCGGGCATGGCCACCGAGGTGAACCGGCTGAAGGCGCTGACGCGGATCGGCATGGGCCGCTGCCAAGGCCGCATGTGCGGCGAATCGGCGATGGCGCTGCTGGCCGCCGAAACCGGCCGGCCGCTGCACGCGGTGGGCCGGCCGCGCGGCCAGGCCCCGGTCAAGCCGATCCCGATCTCGCCGATGCTGTTCGACGACGCCGAGCCGGTACGCGAAGCGGAGGCCCACGATGAGTGACACGCGGCATGTGCAGGTGGCGATCGTCGGCGGCGGGCTGGTGGGCGCGTCGGCCGCGCTGGCGCTGGCGAGCCGGGGCGCGAGCGTCGCGCTGTTCGAGCGGCGCTTTTGCGGCGCGCAGGCGAGCGGCGTCAATTACGGCGGGGGCGGGAGGGCGTCGTGGGCGGCAAGGGTGGTGTGGGTAGTGTAGAAGTAGGTGGTGGTCGGGACCGCAGAACGCAAACCTGCCTACACGCTGCTCACGGTCGTGTATT
>NZ_JAAGPF010000766.1 GCF_017104645.1 Burkholderia sp. Ac-20379 | reverse complement strand
TGTTATTCAAGAAGGAGACGGCACACGAGGTCCTCTATGGTGACTGGCGTGCAGACGTGTGCTCTTCCGATCTCGCCCGAACTGCACCTGCGCGGCCGCCGCGGCCCGCAGGTGCAGTTCGGGCGCGCGGCCCTGCGCGGCGGCTTCGCGAAAGCGCGCGACGAGCGCGTCGTAATCGAGCGGCGTGGCGTTCCAGAAGAAACGGCCGTCGGCGTCGATCGACAGCGTGATGGTGTCGGGCCGCTCGGCGGCCGGCGCGGCGGCCACCTTCGGCAGATCGAGCCGGATCGCATGCGTCAGCAGCGGCGCCGTGATGATGAAGATCACCAGCAGCACCAGCATCACGTCGATCAGCGGCGTCATGTTGATGTCCGCCATCGGCGCGGCCGGTTCGCGATCGTCGAGTCCGCCGAATGCCATCGCGCGCTCCCGCTCAGGCCCGCGGCGCGCCGGAAGCGGCACCCGGTGCGCGATCGGCTGCGTCGCTGCCCTCACCGCCCGCAAATGCATGCAGATCGCGCGCGAAGCCGTCGAGATCCTCGGCCAACTGGCGCACCAGCCGCCCGAGCACGTTGTAGGCAAGCACGGCCGGAATCGCCACCACCAGCCCGAATGCGGTCATGATCAGCGCCTCGCCCACCGGGCCGGCCACGCTGCCGATCTGCGCCTGGCCGCTTTCGGCGATGCTGCCGAGCGCGTGATAGATACCCCAGACGGTGCCGAGCAGGCCGACGAACGGCGCGGTGCTGGCGATCGAGGCCAGCACCACGAGGCCGAACTCGAGCCGCCGCTGCGAGCGGCGCATCGCCAGCCGCACCGCGCGCAGCACGCGCTCGGCACGGTCGACGCGCGCGCCGAGCAA
>NZ_JAAGPF010000765.1 GCF_017104645.1 Burkholderia sp. Ac-20379 | reverse complement strand
ATGGGTGGCGCGGACGCGGGCGGGGGCGAGGCGTTCGCGGAAGGCGGCGCCGAGCCGAAACCGGCCCGGCGCGGGCGCAAGAAGGCCGTGTCCGCCAGCGGGGACACGAACGAGGCGGGCGATCGGGCCGAGGCGGCCGACGCCAAACCGGCCAAGGCCGCCAAGGCCGCGCCGAAGCTCGTCAAGACCGCCGACAAGCTCGCCAAGCTCGGCCTCACGCGCTCGATCGATCTCGTGCTGCATCTGCCGATGCGCTACGAGGACGAAACCACGCTGACGCCGATCCGCGAGCTGCTGCCCGGCGAGATCGCGCAGACCGAAGGCGTGGTGTACGACAACGAGGTCGCGTTCCGGCCGCGCCGCCAGTTGCTGGTGCGGCTGCGCGACGACGACGGCGCCGAGCTCGTGCTGCGCTTCCTCAATTTCTACGGCTCGCAGGTCAAGCAGATGGCGGTGGGCCAGCGGCTGCGCGTGCGCGGCGACATCCGCGGCGGCTTCTTCGGGCTGGAGATCGTGCATCCGGCGGTGCGCGTGGTCGACGCGGACACGCCGCTCTCGCAGGTGCTCACGCCGGTGTATCCGAGCACGGCCGGCGTGTCGCAGGCCTATCTGCGCAAGGCGATCGACAACGCGCTCACGCGCACGCCGCTGCCCGAACTGCTGCCGCCCGACGTCGCGGCCGCGTACCTGCGGCCGCTCGGCGTGCCGGCGCTGGCCGACGCGGTGCGTCAACTGCATCACCCGAGCGTCGATTCGGACGAAACGGCGCTGATCGACGGCACGCATCCGGCCTA
>NZ_JAAGPF010000764.1 GCF_017104645.1 Burkholderia sp. Ac-20379 | reverse complement strand
CGCAACTGCGCGCCAGCCGCGCGTTCGGCGCCGTGACCGTCGAGGTGCCGCCGTTCGATCCGGCGCGCATCGCCGCCACCTATCTGCCGGCGCGTTTCGGCCTGCTGACCGGCGCGGACGCCGCGTCGCTGGCGCACGGCGATGCGGCGTCCCTGTCCGACGCGCTGGCGAGGCGGCTCTACGCCCCGCCCACCGACGCGTTGCCCACCGCGCTCGACGACGACCCGTTCGGCTGGCTTCAGCACTGGCTCGCCGCGCTGCCGCTCGGCGCCGGCCGGCTCGCGCTCGAGGACGGCATGCTGGTGTCGCATCGCGACGGCGCGACGAGCGTGCTCGTGATCGCGCCGGTTGGCGGTTCCCCTTACGAAACGACGGTGCAGCAGGCGGTGCGGCAAGCGGTGAGCGCCGCGGAGCGCACGCTGGACGCGCGCTATCCCGGCGTGCGGGTCGCCCGCACCGGCGCCGTGTTCTATGCCGACAAGGCGCGTGCGAGCGCGGAGCGCGACGTGCACGTGATCGGCGCGGTATCGCTGGCCGGCATCGCGCTGCTGCTGCTGGGCGTGTTCCGCTCGCCGCGCCTGCTCGTGCTCGCGTTCGCCTCGACGGCGTTCGGCATCGTTTGCGCGCTGGCCGTCACGATCCTGATCTTCGGCAAGCTGCATCTGCTGACGCTGGTGTTCGGCGTGAGCCTGATCGGCGAGGCGGTCGATTATTCGATCCAGTATTTCGTGGTGTATCTGTCGAGCGGCGCGCAATGGCGGCCCTGGCGCGGCGCGGCGGCGGTGCGGCCCGCGCTGGCCGTGGCGCTGGCCACCAGCCTGCTCGGCTACGCGATCCTGATGTGGGTGCCGTTTCCGGCGCTGGCGCAGATCGCCTGCTTCGCGATGGCCGGCATCGTGGCCGCGTTCGCCGCGGTCACCGGCTTTCTGCCGCTGATGCTCGAGCGGCCCGCGCGCCGCTCGCCGGC
>NZ_JAAGPF010000072.1 GCF_017104645.1 Burkholderia sp. Ac-20379 | reverse complement strand
AGAGATCAGTCACGTGATGGTGTGAGGAGCGATATCAGTAGGTAGTAACTAATACGACATAGATAACATGATGACTGTCGCAGCAATAGTGCGAGTCAGTATAGTGCTAGTGTTACAGACGATGGCATACAGTCTACACAGATAGTGTACATACAATGACTATTATTGTAGGATACGATACATATTTTGACCACATCGTGACTCGCACCATTCTTTTTTTTTTTTTTTTTTTTA
>NZ_JAAGPF010000071.1 GCF_017104645.1 Burkholderia sp. Ac-20379 | reverse complement strand
CGCGATCGCGCCGGCCTGCTGGGCCTGCATCAGCGCGTCGGCATCGGCACGGTCGTTCAGGCCCGGCGACGGCGCGCAGAACACCAGATGCGTGGCGTCGGCCGCCGGCATGGTGGCGATGAAACCGGCCGCCTGCCGCATGTCGACCACTTCCACCACATGGCCCGCTCGCGTCAGCGCATCGGCCAGCGTCGCACCGATCGGCTCGGCGTCGTCGGCCGTGACCACCACCCACTGCTCGGCGCGCTCCAGCGCGTCGAGGCTGTCGTCCTCGTCCTCGGCCGCGCTGTCGACCGCCAGCGGACGGCGCGCGACCACCAGGCTCGGCGTGCCTTCGAGTTCGAGATCCTGCTCGGCGTGACGCGCGGCCTCGACCAGCCCGACGCGCTCGCACAGCTGTTCGAGCTCGGCCGGCGTCAGCGACGCGGTGCGGCCGTCGGTGGCCTGCAGGCCGAACACGATATCGGCGAAGCGGTTGCGGCGCGATTCGGCCAGCACCACGAGGCCGCCCGGTGCGACCCAGGCGCGGATCGACGCGAGCACGTCGGCCGGATCGGTCCGGCCGGCCAGCGCGCGATCGACCAGCACGAGGTCGTACAGTTCGTCCGGATCGGCCTTCAGCGCGAAGCGCTCGCCCGGCAGTTGCGCGACCGTCGACAGCGCCGGCATCGCATCGGCGTCGAACGCGGCCAGTTGCTCGGCCGTGCCGCAGATCGTGCGCTCGCAACGGTCGGCCGGCAGACGCACCACCAGCGGACGCAGCATGTCGCCGCGGGTCGATTCGATTTCGAGCAGGCGCAGACGGCGCGGCGCCTGCCAGCCCTCGACGGCGGACGCCGCGCAGGCGGCCATCATCGCGTGCAGGTGTTCCCAGGTCGGCGACGCGTCGAAGAACTGTTCGACCAGCGCCTTGCCCGTCGACGACAGCACGCGCGCCGGATCGAGCTCGCCCTTCAGCACGCGCGGCAAGGCCTTGCCGCAATGCGCGAGCAGCGTCAGCTCGGCGCTGTGATGCGGCGATTCGGCCAGCAGGCCGCGCCAGAGTTCGCCGAGCGGCGGCAGCGCCGCGCAGGCTTCCTCGTCGCGCGCCAGATGGCTGCCCTCGCGCGTGGCCAGGCCGTCTTCCACGAGGATGTCGGCCAGGCGCGCGACCAGCGCGGCTTGCGGATGGGTGGGCAGCACGGGCGAGGCGAACGCGTCGATCGCTTCGAGCGCACGCAGCGCATACAGGCTCGCTAGCACGTCGAGCAGCGGCAGCATCTCGGTCAGATGCTGGCTGCGGCGCGCGGCATCTTCGCTCGCCGCGACGCGCACCGTTGCGTCGCGCAGCAGCTCGGCCGGCGCGGGCAGGCTGTCGGCGCGGGCGTCGGCCGGCAGCGGGCGGTGTTCGAGCGTGTAGACGAAGCGCGACGGCGCGTGATGGCGGCGGCCGAGCAGATCGACACGGCGGAACCGGCAACTGCCGAGGCGCGCCACGACGAGGCCGTTCGCATCGATGAAGTCGAACGAGGCCACCACCGAATGCGGGCTGCGGCGCTCGATGCGCACCAGCACGCGGTCGATCGCGTCGCCGCGCAGGTAATCGACGCGGCCGATCTGCACCGGCACATAGGCCGCGCGGTCGGCCGGCGCGCCCGGCTTGCCGAGGCCGCCGAGCAGCGCGAACAGCGGATGGAAGCCGCTGTCCATCAGCGCCGGATGCAGGTGATAGGCGGCCAGCGCGGCAGCGTCGCCGCATGCGGCGGGCGCGGCCAGTTCGGCCAGCGCGGCGTCGCCCGCCACGCGCACGTTGCGCACCCAGCGGAACGCCGGGCCGTAATCGAGGCCGATCACGGCGGTGTTGTCGTAGAGCGTTTCGCCGTCGAGCGAGCCGGCGCCGCGCAGCGCATCGAGCGTCGCGGCATCGGCCAGCGACTTCGCGCCGAGCGTGTTGCCGCTCGCGAGCAGGCGGCCGGTGACGTTCAGCGTCCACGGCGCGTCGCTCATGCGGTCGCGCGTCTCGATCGTGAAGATCGCCGTTTCGGGATCGATATGCAGGCGGAACAGCTTGGCCTGCTGCGGCTGGAACACCACCGGCGCGCGGATTTCGAGATTTTCGAGCGCGGCCGTGGCGGTTTCGAAGTAGACGCGCGCGGCGGCCAGCGCCATTTCCACGTAGCCCGCGCCCGGGAACGCCACGCCGCCGTCGACCACGTGGTCGGCCAGCAGCGGCAGCTTGGCCGGGTCGAGCTGGTTTTCCCAGCCGTACGCGTGTTCGTGCAGGCGATAGCCGAGCAGCGGGTGATCGCGGTGACGATTGACGAGGTTGTAGGCCTCGACGGTCGGTTCGAGCCAATAGGATTCGTGCTGCCACGGGTAGGTGGGCAGCGCGACCGCCGCGCCCGGCACGTCCGGCGCGAGGCGGTCGAGATCGACGGCCGCGCCGTGCGCGATCGCCGACAGGATCGACGCGTCGAGCGTCGCGGCGCCGCCCTGCCCGCGCTTGAGCGTCGGCAGCACGGCGCCTTGCGCCTGCGCCGCCGCCAGCGAATGCTTCATGTAGCTGCGCAGGATCGAGTGCGGCGACACTTCGATGAAGATCCGCACGCCTTCGGCGATCAGGCTCGCGATGCCGTCGCCGAAGCGCACCGGCTCGCGGATGTTGCGCCACCAGTAGCGCGCGTCGAGCGTGGTGCCGTCGAGCAGCGCGCCCGTGACGGTCGACACGAAACTGCCGTCGCCGGCCTGCGGCGCGAGCCCGTCGAGCTGCTCCATCACGATCGGCTCGATGCTGTTCATCTGCCGGCTGTGGAACGCGTAGTCGAGATCGAGCAACTGGAAGAAGCGGCCGCCTTCGCGCTGCGCGGCCTCGATCGATTGCAGGCCCTGCAGTGAGCCGGCCAGCGTGACGGCCTCGGCGCTGTTCACGCCGGCCACCTCGACCAGGCCCGTCAGGCCCAGGCGTGCAATCGCCTCGTGCGCGGCGGCCTCGCTGAGGCCCACCGCCGCCATCCGGCCGGTGCCGCGCGTGGTGCCCTGGGCGCGGCTGCGAATCTTGATCACGCGCACCGCGTCGGTCAGCGTGAGGATCTTGGCGGCCCAGGCGGCGGCCACTTCGCCGACGCTATGGCCGATGGTGGCGTCGTGCGACACGCCGCGCGCTTCGAGCACGCGCGTGAGGCCCACCTGGATCGCGAACAGCAGCGGCTGCGCGTTTTCGGTGGCGGCGAGCCAGCTTTCGCTCGCGCCCTCGCGCATCACGTCGACCAGCGAGGCGCTGCCGTCGGCGCACCAGAGCGCGTCGACCTCGTCGAGCGCCGCGCGGAACAGCGGATTCTCGTCGTAGAGCTGCTGGCCCATGTTGGCCCACTGGCAACCATTGCCCGAATAGACGAACGCCACGCGGCCCGTGTCGGGCGGCGCTTCGCCGCGCGTCACGCAGGCCGGCGACGCGGAGGCGTCCTCGGCCAGCGCCGCCAGCGCGGCCCGGCCTTCCTCGATCGTGGCCGGCGCGATCACGAGCCGGTGCGTGAACCACTGACGGCGGCGCGCGGCCGTGGCCGCCACCGCCTGCCAGGGCGCACCGCGCTCGAACACGGCCAGATAGCGCGCCGCCAGCGCGCCGAACGCCTGCGACGAGCGCGCCGTCAGCACCAGCGGCGACAGGCGTTCGGCCGGCGTATCCGCAACCGCGGCCGCTTGCACCGCGGCCGGCGCTTCCATCAGCACGACGTGCGCATTGGTGCCGCCGAAGCCGAACGAATTGACGCCGACCGTCAGCGGTTGATCGCCGCCCGCGCCGTGTTCAGCGCCGAGCGGCGTGAAGCGGTCGGCCACGCGCAGGCGGCCGCCCGCGAAATCGATCGACGGATTCGGGGTTTCAAAGTGCAGCGAACGCGGCACGGCGCGGTGCTTCAGGCACAGCACGGCCTTCAGCAAGCCGGCCATGCCCGACGCCGTTTCGAGGTGGCCGATGTTGGTCTTGATCGAGCCGATCAGGAGCGGCTTGTCGGCCGGACGGCCCGACGACAGCACGTCGATCAGCGCGCGCGCCTCGATCGGATCGCCGACCGCCGTGCCGGTGCCGTGCGCTTCGAGATACGACAGCGATTGCGGATCGACGCCGGCGCGCGCGTAAACGCTGCGCAGCAGCGCGGCCTGCGTGGCCGAGCCCGGCACGCTGATGCCGCCCTGCGTGAAACCGTCGGAATTGACACCGGAGCCGGCGATCACGGCGTGGATCGTGTCGCCGTCCGCGAGCGCGCGCTCAAGCGGCTTGAGCAGCACGAACGCGCCACCTTCCGAGCGCACGTAGCCGTCGCCGGTGGCGTCGAACGCGCGGCAGCGGCCGCGCGGCGACAGCATCGAGGCCTTCGAGAACGTGACGAAACCGAACGGGTGCATCAGCAGGTTCACGCCGCCGGCGAGCGCCATGTCCGCCTCGCCCGAGCGCAGCGCCTGCACCGCCTGGTGCAGCGCCACGAGCGACGACGAGCAGGCCGTGTCGATCGACATGCTCGGCCCGCGCAGATCGAACAGATAGGACACGCGGTTCGACGCGATGCTCAGCGTGTTGCCGGTGGCCGAATACGGATCGACCGAGTTCAGATCGTCGACGCTGCGGTTGCCGTAATCGGGGCTGGCCACGCCGACGAACACGCCGCAATTCCGGCCGCGCATATCCTGCGGGCGCACGCCCGCGTGCTCGAACGCCTCCCAGGCGAGTTCGAGCAGCAGACGCTGCTGGGGATCCATCTGCGCCGCTTCGCGCGGCGATACGCCGAAAAACGCCGCATCGAAGCCGGCGATGTTGTCGAGCACGCCGGCCGAGAACGTGTAGCTCTTGCCCGCCTCGCGCTTGGACGGATGCTGATAGAACTCCGTCCCGAAGCGCTCGGCCGGAATCTGCGTGACGGCATCTCGCTCGTCGCGCAGCAGGCTCCAGAGTTCATCGGGATTATTGGCGCCACCGGGGAAGCGGCAGGCGATCCCAACAATTGCAATCTTTCCGTTCATCGTTATGTCGTTTTCTCTGATGCTCGCGACGCGTCCACGCGACTCCGCCCCAGCTGTGTCGCTTGCAGCAGCAAGCCGCCCAGCTCGGCGGCCCGCACGTCCCGACGTTCGGGATTATCTGGCCCGAAATTCCGCCAGATGAAATAGTCACTGTGTACCGGGCTCGCCCCCAGGCGGTCGAATACCTTGCCGAGGGCCGGAACGTGGTCGCCGTAGAAACAGACGACCGTCTCTCTGTCGCTCGAACGCAGATGATCAAGCAGGCGGCCGATCATTGCATCCGCATTTTCAATATGTCGCAAATACGCGGTCAAATCCCGCCATGCGGAACCGTCGCCGAGAGTATGCCGCGAAGCGGCCTCGCCGGGCAGAACTGTTTCGAGGTGCAGCGGGCCGTGATTCTCCATCGTCATCGCGAACACGAAGCGCGGCCGTTCGTGCGGTTGCGCCAGTTCGGCCAGGATCGCGTCCGCCACGGCCGCATCGGCCACGTAGGGGCCCGCGCGCGGCGCGGCCGCGAAGTGGCCGATGTCGAGGAAACGCTCGAAACCGAGCAGCGGAAACACGCGGTCGCGCCCGAAGAAATCCGCGTAATAGGGATGAATCGCGACCGTGTCGTAGCCGCCGCGGCCGAACCAGGCCGCCAGCGAGGCCAGCTTGCGTCTGACGAAAGCGTAAGGATAGAAGCGTGCGTAATCGAGCGAGGCCGATTCGGTGCCCGTCAGCACCGCGAATTCGGTGCGCATCGTGTTCGCGCCCCAGGCCGGCACCGCCATCTCGCCGTGCCAGACCGCTTCGCGCAGCGCCGCATCGAAATGCGGCAGCAGGCCCGGCTCGATTTCGTCGCCGAGGCGCCGCGCGTCGAAGAACGATTCGCTCTGGATCGCGATCACGTCGGGCCTCGCCGCCGGCGCGGGCGCGCCTGTCGCGAACGGGGCTTGCGCCATGAATTCGCGGAAGCGCCGGAACGTGGCCGGCCGCAGCCCATTCAGCAGATAGGCGACGAACACCGCGAAGAAACCGTGGCGGCGCTGGTCGGCGTTCGGGTCGAGCGTGAGCGGCAGGCGCGCGGCGATCCGCAGCGCCAGCACGAACGGCAGCGCCACCGCGAGCCAGGCAAGCGCCGCCGAGCCATGCGCGGCCGGCGGTTCGGCGATGAATCCGGCGATCACGAGCACGATGCCCACCCCGATCGCGATCACCTTGCCGGCGCTGAGAAACGGCAAATACAGCCGAGGATGCGAAAACAACTGACTGAACAGGCTCAGATCCGTGAAGACGAACGGCTCGCGCAACGATTCGTACTTCGCATTGCTGACGGCCGCCACGAGACCGACGAGCGCCAGCGCCACGAACGCCGAGAAAATCGGCCGCGAGGTCAGCGCGAACGCCAGGTCGGCGAGAAAGAGTACCGAAAGAATGTGAAGCGACAAAGACAGCAGCGGCCGGCGCGCCGGCGCGCGCGGCACCGCGATCGCGTCGAGCGCGAACGACAGCGCCACGGCCCCCGCCAGCGTCGGAATCAGGTGGGCGCTCACCGCCGGGCGTCCTCGGCGGGCAGGTACGAGAGGCGATCGAGGATCGCATCGGCCAGCGCGGCCGGCAGCAGCGGCAGCAGGCGCATGCCGAGCGTCAGCAGCGCCGGGAACGCGATCTCGCTGCGGCCCGCGTCCAGCCGGCGGCGGATGTAGGCCGCCGCGCGCTCCGCGCTCCAGAGGAACGGCTTTTCGCCGGGGAACACGTCGCTCATCGCCGTCTTCACGAAACCCGGCAGGATCACCGTGACGCGCACGCCGTCGCGCTTGAGCAGCGGGCGCACCGAATCGGCGTAGGCCTTCACGGCGGCCTTGCTTGCGCAATAGGCCGGCGAGATCGCCATGCCGCGCAGCGCCGCGATCGAACTGACCATCGCGATGCGGCCGCGCCGGCGCGCGCGCATCCGGTCGATCACGGGCAGCACCGTGTGCAGGGCGCCGTAGAGGTTCGTGTCGATCACGCGGGCCGTGCGCGCCAGATCCTCCCAATCGTTCGCGTGGGCGATCGTGCTGGCCACGCCGGCGTTGGCGATCAGCAGGTCGATGGGATGACGGTCGTCGAAGGCGGTGAGCCAGGCGGCGGCCGCGGCCGCGTCGCGGACGTCGACGAGGCCGGTTTCGACCGTCGCGCCGCGTTCGCGGCAGGCGGCGGCGGTGGCGTCGAGCTCGGCGGCATTGCGGCCCGCGATGGCCAGGACGCAGCCCGGCGCGGCGTAGGCGAGCGCAAGCGCGCGGCCCAGGCCCGCGCTCGCGCCGGTGATCGCGACGTGACGGACCGACGGCTCAGGCATCCGCGCGGTCCAGACGGTCGACCGCGCCCGCCACCGCCATCGCGATGCCGGAGCGGGTGTAGAAATCGCCGTTGATCTGCGTGTGGTGCATCACGTAATCGAGGAACGCGTGGTAAAGGGACATGTTGGGGCGCTTGCCGTTGCGCCAGAAATTATCGAGCTTACCTTGCCAAGTCAGCCCCGGCAGATTGTAGATGGCCGTCCCGAGCGCCGCCAGCGGGCGCTCGTGGTGAAGCGCCGACAGCCCCACCGTGCTGTTCACCACGATCACGCCGAGCGCATGCTCGAGCAGGGTCGGCAGATGCCCGGCATTGATGAACCGGATCCGCTCGGCGACGCCGAGTTCGCGCGCGATCCTCGAGGCGAAGCGGTGATACTCGACCATCCCGGTATCGAGCGGGTGATTCTTGATCAGCAGCACCGAATCGCCCGGCGCGTTCCGCGCGAACGATCGGATCACGTAGTCGATCGCCTCGCGCACGCCCTCGAACGGCGAATGGAAGACGATCTGCGCATCGGAATTCAGTTGCAGGGGAAACAGATAGTACGGACGCCCCTCGTCGATCAGTTCGTGCGTCACGGCCCCGGCCCGGCGGTGGTGCCGGCCCTGCAGCAACGCACGGAACGCCAGCCCGCCGTATTCGACGAGGCCGTTGCGCGGGCGATGGCTGCGATAGCGCGGGAAGCGCCAGGCCATCAGCGCGTTGGCGAGGCGGTAGCTGATGTCGTGGAAGACGCGTTCGCGCAGGTTGTAGCCGGTGGGCTGGCCCGGCTTCGCGGGCGGCGTGATCGAACGCGCCGCGAGATAGGCGTCGGGCGCGGACGGCATCAGCGAGCGCCCATTGACGCCATGGTGTTCGAGCGTGATCCAGTGCGGCCGGACATAGCCTTCCTCGAACACGTGGACGCGCAGGCCGAAGCGCGCGGCGACGTCGTGGACAGGCCGATGAATTTCGCGGCAATCGCCGAACATCAGGACGTCGGTGATGCCTTCCCGGCGCACCAGCGCCTCGTACCAGGCGGGGAGCCCATCGGCCCGCCCCGCGTAATTGAGCGCCGTACCATCGGCCCGGCCGTACAACCAGTCGCCGCCGCAGAAATTGACACGGTGAACCGCATGGCCGCGCCCTTTCAGTGCATCGGCGAGCCGACTGAAAAAACATGAAGCCGTGCCTTGCAGCACAAGAAATGAGCGAGGCATCTGGGCACTGGGAACAGAAAAGCGGTGAACTGGCGCGGCGCCCTCGTGGAGCGCCTTTTTCAAAATACGTTCAGGAATTCGAAAGACGGGAAATCCGCGATGCAACGTCCGAAAGCCTGCGTCGCTGCGCTCCGTAAGGCGCAGGATCCGCGATTCTATCCCGACCGGAACGCGGGTGGTCACATTCTTAGCGAATCGATATAATCGTGGCTTCCAAGGAACAGCGAGGCGCATTTTTTGGCGAAATTGCCCGGCATGTCGTGCTTGTCATGCTCAATGCCTCATGCTGTTGCCGGCCGCTGAGTCGCCAATGCCGGCCGCGGCCAAAATGGGCGATCCCTCATCGTCCCGTCACACCGTCATCGCACCGTCATCGTGACTCGGCGCGCAGAAAACCGATTCGTTTTTTGGATGAAAGAAGTTGGGAAACACAACAGGTAACGTGACGCCCTCGGATTCGAAACCGACCGGCCTGCTGAATCGGCTCAAAAAAATCAATCGCATCTGCGTCGCCACGGTCATCGTGCCGACGACGCTCGCCGTTCTGTACTTTGGCCTGTTTGCGTCCGATATTTATGTATCGGAGTCCCGATTTGTCATACGATCCGCCTCGCATCAGCAACAAACGAGCCTGGTGGGCACGTTGCTGCAAGGCTCCTCGCTCGGGCATTCGCAAGACGATACCTACCCGGTCGTCGATTACATCGAATCGCGCGACGCGCTGCGCGAGCTCAATCAGAACGACTACATCGCCAACGCTTACTCGGAGCACGGCGACTGGATCAGCCACTTCAATCGCTCGCTCGACGACAGCTTCGAAGCGTTGTGGCGTTACTACGGCAATCACATCGTCACGGTCGACCTGGACGCCACCTCGGGCATCGCGACGCTGCAGGTGCGCGCCTACTCTGCCGCCGACGCCGAACGCATCAACACCAAGCTGCTCGATATCAGCGAACGCCTCATCAACCGCATGAACGATCGCGCCACGAACGACACGCTGCGCTTCGCGAAGCTGCGGGTCAGCGACGCGGCGGCACGCGCGAAAAACGCCGCGGCGAAAATGGCGTCGTACCGCAACTCGAATACCGTCTTCGATCCGGACAAGCAATCGGCGCTGCAGTTGCAACAGGTGACGATGCTGCAGAAGCAGCTGTTGTCCGCCCGCACCGAACTGATTCAATTGCAGACGATCTCGCCCAAGAATCCGCAGATCACGGTGCTGCAAACCAACATCGCATCGCTCGAGCAGCAGATCAAGGACACGACCGGCAACGTGGCGGGCGGCAAGGGCTCGCTGTCGGACAAGGCCGCGACCTACGCCCGCCTGCAACTCGACTCGCAATTCGCCGACAAGCAGCTCTCCGCGGCCATGGCGGCGCTCGAAACCGCCCAGGACGACGCTCAGCGCAAGCAGCTTTACCTCGAGCGTCTCGTGCAGGCCAATACGCCCGACGTCGCCACCGAGCCGAAGCGGCTCAAGGCCATCCTCGAAGTGTTCGCACTGGGCATGATCCTCTGGGGTGTGCTGAGCCTGCTGCTCGCCGGCGTGCGCGAACACAACGACTGACCGGCAGCCGGATCCCACGCGTGGAAGCCGTTCGGGCCTGTTGGCCCGGCGGCAACGCCTCCGCCAACCATCCGGGCCTGGAGCCGACATGATCGAGCTACTCAACGTATCCAAGACGTATCACACACGGCAAGGATCCCGCACCGTGCTCGACGACATCAACCTGCGTGTCGAGCAAGGCCAGAAAATCGGGATCCTCGGGCGCAATGGCGCCGGCAAATCGACGCTGATTCGAATGATCAGCGGCGCGGAATTGCCGTCCTCCGGCTCGGTTCACCGGAGCATGAGCGTGTCCTGGCCCCTCGCCTTCGGCGGCGCCTTTCAGGGCAGCCTGACCGGGATGGACAATCTGCGCTTCATTTGCCGCGTGTACGGCGCGGACGCCGCCGTCGCGGAACCCTTCGTCCAGTCGTTCTCGGAACTCGGCTATTACCTGCGCGAGCCCGTCAAGAGCTACTCGTCGGGGATGCGCGCACGGCTTGCGTTCGCCATCTCGATGGCGATCGAGTTCGACTGCTTCCTGATCGACGAGATCATCGCGGTGGGCGATGCGCGCTTCCACGAGAAGTGTCACTACGAGCTGTTCGAGCGGCGCAAGGATCGCTCGCTGATCATCGTCAGCCACGACGCCAGCTACATCCGCCAGCACTGCGATCGCGCCGCCGTGCTGCTTGAAGGCCGGTTGCACACGTTCGAGCACGTCGAGGACGCCTACACGTTCTACCAGGACAGCAGCCAGGCTCAATGAGCCCACTTCGCTTCGATGCCGCCGGATACCTCGTTTAAGCCCGTCCCGCTGTCGCTCCGGATTCACTGCCGCCTCGCGACCCGCCTGCCCGGCCTGCTGCTGCGCTCCGCGCGTGCCAGGCTGACGGCACCCGCGTCCGGCGCCTCGACCGAGGCAGCGCCGCCTGCGCGGCAGTTGTTGATCGACGTCTCCATCATTGCCGCGCATGACGCCGGCACCGGTATCCAGCGCGTGGTGCGCCGGCTCGCCGAGGGCCTGCTGCGCAACCCGCCGCCCGGGTACGCGGTGCGCCTCGTGCGGGCAACCCGCAAGCGGCCATACTGCTATGCCGACGGCTACGCGGAAACGCTCGCCGGTGAAAGCGCGCCGCCGCACGATGCCGGCGCGTGGCATGAAAGCCCGATCGCGATGCGTGCCGGCGACATGTTCGTCGGGCTCGATCTCTCGAGCCGGATCGTGCCGCGCCGTCAGGCCGATCTGCTCGCCATGAAGGCGGCCGGCGTGTCCGTCGCGTTCGTCGTCTACGACCTGCTGCCGGCCGTTCACCCCCACTGGTTCACGCGGCGCGCCACACGCGATTTCCGGCGCTGGCTGACGTGCCTCGGGCTGTACGCCGACGCGCTGTTCTGCATCTCGGCCACCGTGGCGGGCGAAACGCGCGGCTGGCTGGGCCGGCACTTCGGACTCGCAGCCGATGCGCTGCCGATGATCGGCGATTTCCGCCTCGGTTCCGATTTCACGACACCCGCGCCGCGCGCACCGAAGGCGGCGAATCGCGACGACGTGTTGACGCTGCTGATGGTGGGTACCGTCGAGCCACGCAAGGGACACGCGGCAGTGCTCGACGCGATGGATCTGCTCTGGCGGCGCGGCGCGCCGATCGCACTGACCATCGCCGGCCGGCCCGGCTGGCGCATCGATGCGCTGGCCGATCGGCTGCGCAACCATCCGGAAGCGGGCAAGCGGCTGACCTGGCTGCCCTCGCTCGACGATGCGGCGCTATCGCGCTGCTACGATGCCACCGACGGTCTGATCATGGCCTCGCAGGCCGAAGGGTTCGGCCTGCCGCTGGTGGAAGCCGCGTTGCACGGCTTGCCCATCCTGGCCCGCGACATCCCCGTGTTCCGCGAGGTGGCGGGCGACCATGCACGCTACTTCGCGAGCGGCAACGCAACGCAGCTGGCCGATGCGATCGAACGCTGGGCCGCCGAGCTGCGTGCGGATACGGCGCCCGACAGCCGCGGCCTGCCGCTCACGACCTGGGACGACGCAACGGCACGGTTCACCGCGCTGTTGCAGCGCGCCCTCGCACGGCAAGGCTGAAACGCGGCTGAAATGCGGGACCGCGGCGCCGCTCGGACGCCCCCGCCCGCGCCCTGCTTCACCTCATGCGCGGCCCGCGCCAGCCGCGACGCGCGCTTCGCCTTCCTTCAACATGCCGCGAATCACCTCCTCCACCGGCATCAGCGCATGCCGCTGCGGCAGCAGCGCATCGAGCCGGGTGGTGTCGCCGAGGAGACTGAACACCTCGTTGGCGCGGATAAACTCGGGCGCCGAGATCACTTCCATCTCGTGGCCGCTCACGCGGACCAGGATATCGAGCAACTCGCGCACCGAGGTGCCACGGCCCGAGCAGATGTTGACGGTCGCACCGATTGCCTTCGGCTCGCCGATCAGGCGCGCGAAGATATCGCAGGTCGAATGCACGTCGATATAGTCGCGCACCGGATCGAGCCGCCCAAGGCGGATCGAGGCGGCGCGCTCGGCGAAATGGCGCACCAGCTTCGGCACCACGAAGTTGCCGTTCTGCCCGACGCCGATCACGTTGAACGGCCGCGTGACCGTGATGTCGTGGCGATCGCTGAAATTGAACACCAGCCGTTCGGCGGCGTATTTGCTGATGCCGTAGTGGCTGACCGGCAGCGGCGTGAGATCCTCGGACAGCACGCCGGTCGGCTGATTGCCGTAGACACCCGCGGTGCTGACGAAGATCAGCCGCCGACGCCGCCCGATCGCATCGAGCCCTTGCAACAGGTTCTCGGTGCCGATCAGGTTCGTTTCGTAGTACTGCAGGGTCTTGCCCTCGGTCACCGACGACAGCGCCGCCAAGTGGATCACGACATCCGGATCGGTGTCCCTGAGCACGGCGTCGAGCTGATCGCGATCGCGCAGGTCGCAGACACGCTGCCCGTCCATTCCTTGCATCGTCGTGCCGATCACGTCGTGACCCTGCGACTGCAGGTGCTTGGCCAGGTAGCGGCCGATGAAGCCCGATATACCAGTAATCAGAATCGAAGCCATATAGTTTCCCTTCGAGATTAAAGTCCGCCCGCTTTCGCACCCGCCGCGGCCTTCGCCGCCAGGTTCGCGCGCAGCTTCTCGGCATGTGCGGCATACAGCGAATCGAGCAGCATCTGCGTGGCCTGCTTCCAGTTGCGCGGATGCCATTCCTCGCGAATCCGTTGCTCGTAACGATGCAGATCGCGCGGATGGGTCAGGTAATGACCAATGCGCTCGGCCCACGCGAACGTGTCGTTCGGATCGACGTATTCGACCAGATCGCGGCCGACCTCGCGCAGCGGATCGTTATCCGCCGTCAGGCAGAACTTGCCGTAGCTGAGGCTCTCCGGCAGCGTCAGGCTCCAGCCTTCGTAGAACGAAGGCAACAACGTGAAGCGGCAGTGACGGTACAGCACGTCCAGTTCCTCGTCCGTCGGGCTCAGCAGGATGATCCGGTCTTTCATGCGGGCGTCGGCGCGCAGGATGGTGAGGAAATCGGTGGATTTCCAGCCTTCCTTGCCGATGAACACCATCTTCGGCAATTCCGTCATGCCACGCTCGAACAGCGTGACATAAGCCTTGTACAACGTGTCGTGGTTCTTGCGCGGCTGGATCGTCCCCACCGTCATGATGAAATCGGGGCCCACGCCGAGCCGTTCCAGCACGGCTCGATCGCTGTCAGCGTCCGGCTTCCCGACGATCCGGATGTCCGACCCGAATTCCATGAAATCGCTGCGCGGCGTTTTCCAGCCGTTCTCCTGCTGGATCTGCCGGCCGTCGCGCATCGCGGTCCGGCCGCCATACACGATATGGTCGAAGTTCTGCGAGGTGAACTCGAAGAAGCGCTGATAACTCTCGCAGGTTTCCCGGTTATGCAGATGCGGCACCAGCACCGGCGTGAAATCGTAGACGAGCTGGCTCGCGATCACCGCTTCGTGCTCACGGCTCGCCTGCACCGCGGCGTTCATCAGGATGTGTTCCTGCTCGATGCCGGCGAAGAACACGATCGAGTTGTTCGGGAACCCCTTGAGCAGCGCCGGGTGATCGGGATGGCCGCCCCCCGTCGCACGGAACGGGCTGCGGAAGCCGCTGCCCGCGCTCTCGTGGTGATTCCAGAAATCGTGGAAGCTCTGATAGGCCGTGCTCAGATCCTCGTCGGGGAAGAGCCAGAGCAGCATGTCGTGCGGGATCTCGAACATGTAGCCGTCCTGATCCTTCGCGAAGTAATGCGTCTTCGGCGCCAGTTGATGCAGGTAACGCGCGAACGTCAGCTCCGCGCGGATGATGCCGTTCACACCGCCACGCCAGAGCAGGAAGGTCAGCGACAGATCCATCCAGATTTCGGGCGGCTTGCGCACCGGCGTCTTCTGCTCGTCGACGAAACGGTTCACGTGCTTGTGGATCGACCCGGCCGTGTCGAGCCAGGTGGTGACGGCCCAGTCGCGCACGATGCGCTTCTCGAAGCCGCGCAGCGCCGCGTCGTCGTGCGCATAGTGATGGATCTTCTCGGCCCAGCTGCGCGCGTCCCACGGTGCGACGTAATCCACCAGGTCGCCACCGATCTCGCGCAGCGGCGGGGTGTCGGCCGAGAGGCAGAACTTGTGCTGGCTCAGACTCTCCGGCAGCGTCAGGCTCCAACCTTCGTAAAGCGTCGGCAGCACCGTGAAACGGCAATGCTTGTAGAGCACGGCGAGCTGCTTGTCGGTGGGCGACAGGCGAATGACCTTGCCTTTCAGACGCGGATCGCGGTCGATCGAATCGACCAGATCGGCGATCTGGCCCATCGCGCGCCCGCACATCACCAGCTGCGGCATATCCTCGAGTTGCTCGGTCTGCGCGATCAGGTAGGCGCGATAGAGCACGTCGTGGTTCTTGCGCGGCTCGAGCGAGCCCACTGTGATGATGAACTTGCCGGTGATGCCGATCTCGCGCAGGATCTTTTCGTCATCGCCCGAATCGACGAGCTTGACGATGTCCGAGCCGAACTTGACAGCCTGCCCCGGCGGCGACGGCCATTTCATCTGCGCCTGCAGCGCGTTGGTGTCGTGCTTGGCGGTTTCGCCGCCGAACAGCATGAAGTCGGCGTTCGCGGAAATCCACTTCACGTAGGCTTCGAACATTCTCTGGCCATCGTCCGAGTAGAGATGGCGCGTTTCGGGGCGCAACAGGATGATGTCGTACACGAGGTAGACGACAAAGAACTCCGGGAAAGCCGCCTTGATACGTTCGAAATAGGATTCCTTCTGGGTGCCCATCCAGCCGACGCTGACCACCACGTCGCCGGGCCCGTAGGGATGATACAGGGTCGACTGCGCCGGCAGGTCGAGCTCGATCTGGTGTGGCGTCGACGGCTTGGCGGCAGCGTCGGAAGCACGATAGCGATCGAAGGTGGTCATGTAGGCGTCGGCGACGTTGTCGGCCTCGAACAGCCACGTGAGCTGCTCGACAGGAACCTCGACGAAGCCGTTGCCCTTGAACATCGAGAAGCGCACCGACGGATCGATCTTCCGCAGGCCGTACGCGATCTCGAGTTCGGCGCGCACGATGCCGACCACACCATTGCGCCACTCCAGCGAGTTGGTCAAATCGAACCAGAACGTGCGCCCATCGCGCTTGGACACGCGCGCCGGCCCGATTTTGCTCGATGGCACCACGATCGGCGGCGCGATCTGGGGTTGCGCCGGCGCCGCCGGCTGGGGCGCGTCGGCCGCTGCCGGCACCACGACCTCCGCCGGCGTGTGCGGCACGGCCGGCTGGGCAGCCGGACGCGGTTCAAGCGCGTTCAGCATGCGGCGCAGCGGCGAACGCATCTGACGGCGGTGACGCTCGATGCTCTCGTCGAGCCCGTACACCGCCGCAGCATAACGCCGCCCTTCTTCCGACTGGCGCAGATCGGACAGCACGCGCAGTTTGCCCGCCGAGCGGGTGAGCATCACGGAATAATGCCGGAACCCTTCCGGATCCGCCGGTCGCCCCAGCAGCGTGTGATACGCCTGTTCGATGAAACGCCGTCCGTCGAGGGCCAACAGCATGTCAACGGTCACCCCGGACTGCGACGGATCGGAAAAATTAGTGTGCTGATTCATTCTGAATGACTAAGAAAGATCTAACGTGAATTGGCTGTCTAAGCAATCGGGAATGCGTTGATGCCACTGCGTGTGCCGCCATGCCCTGCCGGCGCCGTTCAAGCTAACGCTCAGCTTCCAGGCGCTGGCACAGCGCCAGCGTATGCACGGCACAGCTCGCCCAATCGCGGCGAGCCGCCACTTCGCGCCCCTGCGCCTTGGCCGCAGTGCGCCAGGCATCGTCCGACAAGATCCGTTCGATGCCCGCGAGAAGTTCGTCCTCATGATCGGGACTCACGAGCAACGCGGCGCCACCGGCCACCTCGGGCAACGACGTGCTGTTCGAGGTCAGCGTCGGCACACCGCTCGCGAGTGCTTCCAATACCGGCAGACCGAAGCCTTCGTAGACCGAAGGAAACAGGAACGCGTGTGCACCGGCATACAACATCGGCAGCGAGGCTTCCGGCACATAGCCCAGATAGCGCAGCCAGCCTTCATTTTCCGCGCGTGAAATCTGTGCGAGCAACACCTCGTCGAGCCAGCCGCGGCTTCCCGCCAATACCAACGGCCAGCGGCGCAGCACCGCCTCGGGCAACCGCCCGTAGGCGGCGATCAAGCGGTCGACGCGCTTGCGCGGTTCAAGGGTCGAGACACATAACGCGTAGCCACCCGCGGCAAGCCCGAGCTCGGCAAGCGGCGCGGCCAACTCGGCCGCATCGCGCGGGCGGTACTCGGGCGCCACGCCGAGCGGAATCGCCGTGATCCGATCGAGCGGCCATCCGAAAAATTCGGCCACCTCGGCGCGCGTCGCCTCGGAATCGGTGATCAGGTGCCTTGCGCGCGCAAGCGTTGCGCCGAACGCCGTTTCGAAATGCCGAATGCGCTCGACGGGATGCGTTTCCGGAAACTTGAATACCGACAGATCATGGACCGTCGCGACGCCACGCTCTGCGATTTCAGGCAGGAAATAGTTAGGACCGTGAAAGAAACCCGACCGCAATTCGCGACGCAACCGCCAGCGCTGCAAGCGCCGCGCGCGACGCTTGCCCAGCAGCGTCTGCAGAACGCTTTTCGGCGGCGTGCCGGCCTCTTGGGGCCGCAACAGCGCGGCGGGATCGTCGATCCAGCGCTCGCCATGCAACAACCGCGGCGCCTGGCCCGGCGCGAGAGTCTGATAATGGCGCGCGAGTTCCCAGGTATAACGCCCGATGCCGGTCAACGGATGCGCGATCGCATCCACGGAAAGAATCAATTTCACGCAATGATTTCCTTCGATCGGCCGGGACGGAATCGCCTCCGCCGCCGGCCGGCCATGCAGCGTCACGCGCGCATGGCGATGCGATCAGAACGACGCGCCGGCCTCGTTGCGGCGGATGTCGGCCTCGACCATCATCTGGCAGAGCTGTTCGAGCGTCGTTTCCGGCTTCCAGCCCAGCTCGTCATGCGCCTTCTTGGGATCGCCGATCAGCAGCTCGACTTCCGCCGGACGGTAGAAGCGCGGGTTGATCTTGACGAGCACCTTGTTGCTGGCGCGATCGATACCGACCTCGTTTTCCTCGCTGCCTTCCCAGGCCAGATCGAAGCCGGCTGCCTTGGCCGCCATCGTCGCGAAATCGCGAACCGTTTCCGTGCGATTCGTGGCCAGCACATAGGTGTCCGGCACTTTGGCCTGCATCATGCGCCACATGCCTTCGACGTATTCCTTCGCATAACCCCAATCGCGCTTCGCATCGAGATTGCCGAGTTCGAGTGCGTCCTGTTGACCGAGCTTGATGCGCGCCATCGTATTGGTGATCTTGCGCGTCACGAACTCCTGACCGCGCAGCGGCGATTCGTGATTGAACAGGATCCCGCTGCACGCGAACATGTTGTAGCTCTCGCGATAATTAACCGTAATCCAGTGCGCGTAGAGCTTGGCAACGCCATACGGGCTGCGCGGATAGAACGGCGTGGTTTCCGTTTGCGGAATGGCCTGCACCTTGCCGAACATTTCCGACGTGCTGGCCTGGTAGAAACGAATTTCCGGATTGACGATGCGAATCGCCTCCAGCAGGTTCAGCGCGCCGACGCCGGTGATTTCGGCCGTGGTGACGGGCTGGTCGAACGAGACGCCCACGAAGCTCTGAGCCGCGAGGTTATAGACTTCGCTGGGATTCGCCGTTTGCAGCAAGCGCAAGTTGGCGCTCATGTCGGTCAGGTCGCATTCCACCAGCTTCAGATTCGGATGATCGGCGATACCGATATCCTCGATACGCCAGAAATTAACCGAACTGGTACGCCGATACGTGCCGTAAACCGTATAGCCTTTCTCGAGCAGCAACTGCGCGAGATAAGCGCCATCTTGACCAGTAATGCCCGTGATAATTGCTGTCGTAGTCATCGATAATCTCAAATTAATCAGACAAAAATCTCAGGCTTTAAAAATCATTAAATGATCAGCCCGTAATTCTTAACAAAAAAACTCCGGCAAGTTTCTCGTCGAACGCGAATCGAAAATGCCTGGCATGAGCCACCGATTCACAGAATGACCGACGAAAAGCTTGCCGGAAGATACACAAAACTCAACGAGTGACCTGATACCCGGTAAGAACCGGATAAGCGACCGAGAACACCACATTCACGAACTTCTGCAGTTCCGCGACCGGCGCGTTCGATACGTACAGAATGTCCTTGTTGTCCATCATGAAATTCTGTGCAACGAAAAAGGCGTTCGGATCCCGAAGGTTCACGCGATAGACGACCGGCACCTTGCCATCGGCCGTGGTCTTGACCGGCTTGTTGAGCCACGGCAGCGCCTTCGCATCCTCGAGGCGGAAAATGAACACGCCCTGAGCATCCGAACGGGAATCCTGCAGCCCGCCCGAACGTGCGATCGCCTGCGCCAGCGTGATGCCTTGCGCCTCGAAACCGATCTCGTCGTTCTTGCCCGTCGCGCCCATCGCCATGAAGCTGTAGGGCTGGAACAGCGCCGTCACGACATCGCCCGCATGCAGCGGCACGTTTTGCCGCGGATCGCGGATCACCGCCTGCAGCGGCATCGACACAACGCGATCGCCGCGCGTAACCTGGATCGTCATTTTGTCGACCGGCTGCTTGACGCCCCCGGATTCCGCCAGGATGTCGAGCACGCGCTCGCCGTGCGCCGTCAGCGGCAAACGGCTGCTGTTCGCGACATCGCCGACCACCGTGACATACGAGGTGGCGTTATTCGACAGCCTTACGAGAACCTGCGGATCGTGCGCGATATTTTTCAAACGCCCGACAATTGCATTCTGCAATTGCAGCGGCGACAGGCCCACGGCCTTCACCTGCCCGACGAACGGCACGTTGATGGCGCCATCGCCGTTGATCATCTGTTCCGGCAGCACCGTGACCGGCGCGGCGCCGCTGCCGGCGCCCTTCGCGTCGTCGCGGCCGCCCGAGGCGCCGAACAACGTGGCGGGCGGGGCTTCCCAGATGGAAATTTGCACCGTATCGCCAATACCGAGGCGCTGGTTGAATGCAGCCTGGCTGCCCAGCAGCGTCGAGAACGTACCCGACTCCCGCTCCGCGTAGAGCTGACGCGCGATATCGTTGGTGACATCAACGACCTGAATCCCATCGCTGCCGACCTGTGCGGCGGCCTTGCCGATCTGCGACGCGCTCGGACCCGAAGTGGGAATGGACGAACACCCTGCGAGGACACCGCTCAACGCAACTGCCATGCAACCCAATCGAAATGTCTGACGCAACATTTAAACCGACTTAGAAAATAAATTGTCGTGTATTGTCGCATGCCGTAAGTTAAGATAACCATTCTGCAACAAAATAAATGTTGCGAAGCAAAGAGGTGGTCAAACACCGCCGCAACGGACAGATTCGCTCGCTACCGTGTCATTATTACTTCTCGATGTAACCCGGCTACTGAATCGGTTTTATGACGGCACCTTGCCGACCGGGGTCGATCGCGTCGGCATCGCCTATATCGAGAAGTATGGCTCGCGAGCGCGAGCCGTGTTGAGCGAGCGCGGCCACATGGTGCGCCTCGGCGAGCAGGATTCCCAACGCGTTTTTCGCTGGCTCACGGCGCAGGGCGCCGCGTCGCGGCACGACATTCGTCTGATGGTCGCCAAGGCCGTGATGCTGGGCTGGCGCCGCTCCGCGCAGGCGCCGGGCATCCTGCTCAACACCAGCCATACCGGCATGGAATTCGGCCGCTATTATCGGAACGCCGCGGCGCTCAAGGCCCGCTCGGCCTTCATGATTCACGACCTCATTCCGCTCACGCACGCCGAATATTGCCGGCCCGGCGTCGATGCCACGCACCGCCAGCGCGTTCGCACGGCGCTCGCCCACGCCGATGGATTGATCGCGAATTCCCAGGCCACCTACGACGCGCTCGCGCAAGAGGCAAAAATTGCCGGTCTTGCGCTGCCGCCGACGGTCGTCGCCCTGCTCGCCTCGGGCATGCAGCAACGGCAGCGCTCGGTCGACGCACCGCTCGCGCAGCCGTACTTCGTGATGCTCGGCACGATCGAGCCCCGCAAGAACCACTGGATGCTGCTGCACGTGTGGCGGCGCATGGTGGAGGAGCTCGGCGCGAGCGCGCCGAAGCTCGTGATCATCGGCCGCCGCGGCTGGGAATGCGAGAACGTCGTCGACATGCTCGAACGCTGCGAGGCGATTCGCGGGTTCGTCATCGAAAAATCGAATTGCTCCGACGAAGAAGTGCAGGCGTGGCTGACGCATGCGCGCGCGCTGCTGTTTCCCTCCTTCGCCGAAGGCTACGGCATCCCGCTCGTCGAGGCCCTGGAACTGAACGTGCCGGTGCTCGCGAGCAGGCTCGGTGCGTTCGAGGAAATCGCCGGCGATATTCCGGACTATCTCGATCCGCTCGACGGCCCCGGCTGGCGGCGCGCCATCGAACACTATGTCAAGCCGGATTCGCCCGAACGCGCGGCGCAATGCGCCCGTATCGCGCGCTTCGTCCCGCCGTCCTGGGATACGCATTTCGATTGCATCGATTCGCTCCTCGACAGGTTGAGCCGGTCATGAACCCCGGCAGCCGCCTCCTTGCCGCGCCGCCGGCCGGTCACGGCAGCGCGCTTCGCGCGAACGCGCGCGCGGCGGCGCCATGTGGCCCGGTCTGGTCGATGCGGCGCGGCCTGCCGCTTTCGGCGTTTCGCGATGTCGTCGCCAACGATACGCGAGACACCTGGAGCCGGGTGCTCGGCACGCTGCTCGAACAGCCGGCGGCCTCGTCCACGCCGCTCACGCCGCTCATGCACCGCGCCGTCTCGGCACGCGCGGTGGCGGGCCCGCATGCGTTCCCGCCGCTTCCCCCCGAATGGCACGGCAGCGCCGCGCCGCGGGTGCTGGTGATCGACGAGCGTGCACGCGGCAGCCGCGGCGATCGACGGCAACGCGAGCAGGCATTCGCGAAGCTGATCGACACCGCGCTAGCCCGGCACCCGGGCGCCGAGATCTGGGTCGCCCCCTCGAGCGACGCCGGACGCGGCGCCTGGCTCTCGCACGGCCGCCCGGCCGGTTCGGCCGGGCGTCTTCGGCGCATCGACGTGCCCGGCGCCATTTGCGCGATGCTGCCGGACGTCGAACGCGTCTACACGGTGGCGGCCTCGGAGGGCATGCATGCGCTGATGGCCGGCAAGCCCGTCGAGGTATTCGGCATGCCGAACTATGCCGGCTGGGGCTTGACGCAGGATCACGCGCCGTTGCCCGAGCGCAAGGCCAGGCCCACCCTGGCGCGGCTGTTCGAATGCCTCTATCTGGAACTGGCCGTCTATCTCGATCCCGCAACCTTTCGGCAAGGCAGTCTCGACCAGGTGTTGAGCCACCTCGAATTGCAGGCGGCGGTGCGCTCGCGCTTCGGCACGCTGCAACGCGTGGCCGGCCTGCGCTTCCAATACTGGAAACGGCCGTTCGCCACCCCCTACCTGCTGGCCGGCGACGGCCAACTGCGGTGGGAGGACGAGCCCAAGCGCATCGCGCGCGGCGAAACCGCCGCGCTTTGGGGCGGCCGCAATCTCGACGCACTTCCTTCGCATGCCGAACCACTGTGGATCGAGGACGGCTTCATTCATTCGACCGGCCTCGGCTCGGACATGATCGCGCCGCGCAGCCAGGTTCTGGATCGAAGCGGGATCTATTTCGATGCGACGCGCCCCAACGATCTCCTGACGATCCTGAACGGCACCGAATTCGGCGACCCCGAACTGGCCCGCGCCCGCGCGCTGCGCGGCCTGCTCGTGGCGCACGGCATCACCAAGTACAATCTGGGCAGACGCCGCCCCGCCTGGCGACAGCCGGCCGGCCGGCACGTCGCGCTGGTGATCGGGCAGGTCGCCGACGATGCGTCGATCCGGCTCGGCACCGCCGCGATCCGAACGGCCGACGAACTGCTGCAGGCCGTGCGCGAGCGCGACCCGGCGGCCTTCATCGTCTACAAACCGCATCCCGACGTGTTGTCGGGCAATCGCCAGGGCCTGATCGCAGCCGAAGCGCTGGCCGATGCGGTGGACGCCGACGCCGACATCGTCTCGCTGATCGAGGCCTGCGATTCGGTCCACACGCTGTCGTCGCTGGCAGGATTCGATGCGCTGTTGCGCGGCAAAACCGTGCACACCTACGGCCTGCCGTTCTACGCCGGATGGGGCCTGACCGTCGACGCCCTGCCGCAGCCGCGCCGAACCCGCCCGCTCACGCTCGACATGCTGACGGCGGGCGCGCTGCTGCGCTACCCGGTCTACTGGGATTGGCGGTTGAACATGTACACCACGCCCGAGGCCGTCGTGCATCAGCTCGCCCCGGCGGCGGCACGATCGCTGGCCCCGCTGCGCGGAGATCGCTGGCGGCAGGCTCGCAAGATATCGCGCTGGCTTCGCAATGTCGCGGCGCACGCACTCTGGCGCTACCGGCATGCCGGCGGGCGGCCAGCAAGACTCGATACGCTTTGATGCTTCATTGACCGGATTTTCCCGAAACTTCTCGTTAAAAAGACAGCCCGATGAATATTATTCCGATCATTTTGTGCGGTGGTAAAGGCACACGCCTGTGGCCCATGTCGCGAGGGGGCTATCCGAAACAATATCTGAAGCTGACCGGCGACCACACGCTCGTGCAGCAGACCGCCCATCGCCTGCGCAACATCCCCGATGTCGCCGCGCCGATCGTCGTCAGCAACGCCGAACAGCGCTTCCTGGTTGCCGAGCAGTTCCGCCAGATCGGCATCACGCCGTCGTCGATCGTGCTCGAGCCGTCGCCCCGCAACACCGCGCCGGCCATCGCCGCCGCCGCGCACCTGGCCATTCAGGCCCAGCCCGATGCGCTGTTGCTGGTGCTGCCGTCCGATCACGTGATCCAGAACGAGGATGCGTTCGTCGAGGCGGTCCTGAACGCGTCGAAGGTCGCGGCGGAAGGCCAGCTCGTCACGTTCGGCATCGCGCCGAAAGGCCCGAACACGGGCTACGGCTACATCCGCCGCGGCGCGGCGATCGACGCGGGCGCGGCCGTGTATCGCGTCGACGCGTTCATCGAGAAGCCCGATGCGGAAAAGGCGCAGCGCCTTCTCGACGAAGGCGGCTACTACTGGAACAGCGGCATGTTCCTGCTGAAGGCCTCCACCTATCTCGACGAACTGCGCGAACTCGCGCCCGAGATCGCCAGCCAGACCGAGCTGTCGATCGCCACGGCCAGCCGCGATGCGGATTTCGTCCGTCTGGGCCAGGAAGCATTCGATGCGAGCCCGAGCGAGTCGATCGACTACGCCGTGATGGAAAAGACCGCACGCGCGGCCGTGGTGGAAACGGTCGATCTCGGCTGGGACGACATCGGCTCGTGGAGCGCGCTGGCCGATATCGCGGAGAAAAACGAACAAGGCAACACGGCGCTCGGCGATACCTACCTCGACGGCGTGACGAACTCGTACATCCGCGCCGAGCACCGCATGGTGGCCGCGATCGGCGTCGAGGATCTCGTGATCGTCGAAACGGCCGACGCCGTGCTGGTCACGCACCGCGACAAGGCCCAGGACGTCAAGAAGATCGTCGAATGGCTCAACGCCTCGGGCCGCCACGAATCGGTCACGCACCGCCGCGTCGTCCGCCCGTGGGGCGACTACGAAGGCATCGATCAGGGCGATCGCTTCCAGGTCAAGCGCATCGTCGTGAAGCCGGGCGAAAAGCTCAGCCTCCAGATGCACCACCACCGCGCCGAACACTGGATCGTCGTGAAGGGCACCGCGCTGGTCACCAACGGCGACAAGGAAATCATGTTGACCGAAAACCAGTCGACCTACATTCCGCTCGGCGCCACGCACCGCCTCAGCAACCCGGGCAAGATTCCGCTCGAACTGATCGAAGTGCAATCGGGCTCGTACCTCGGCGAGGACGACATCGTCCGCTTCGAGGACACCTACGGCCGCGCGCCGAAGTAAGCATCGCGCCACACCCGCGCCGCCTTCGCGGCGCGTTCGTCCGTGCTGCACGACCTGCATGCATCCGCCCCGGGCGGCACGGACGCCCTTCCCGCCTCGCCCCCGCGTTTTCCGCTATCCTCGCCAGCATCCCGTCCGGCATCGGCGTGACGTTCCCGCGCGCCCGCCCATTCGCTGCAGGAGGCTCCCCCATGTGCCGCTGGCTCGCCTATACCGGCAACCCCATCCAGCTCGAAACCGTCCTGTTCCGGGCCCGCCACTCCCTGATCGACCAGAGCCTGCACTCGCGTCTCGGCGCGACCACCACCAATGGCGACGGCTTCGGCATCGGCTGGTACGGCGGCCCCGACGAAATCCCGTTCCGCTACCGCTCGGTCCACCCGGCCTGGAACGACCGCAACTTGCGCGAAGCGGCGCGCGCGATCCACTCGCCGCACTTCGTCGCGCACATTCGCGCGGCCACCGATACGCCGATCCAGGAAACCAACTGCCACCCGTTCCGGCACGGCCGCTGGCTGTTCGTGCATAACGGGCTGATCCGCCGCTATCACAAGCTGCGTCACGACCTGATGATGCGCATCGATCCGGCGCTGTTCCACTCGGTCGAAGGCTCGACCGATTCCGAAGTGATGTTCCACCTCGCGCTGACGTTCGGCCTCGAGCACACGCCGCTGCCGGCGCTGGAGCGGATGGTCGGCGCGATCGAGGAGGCGGCTGCAAAGCATCGCGTCGAGCACCCGATCAACATGACGGTGTGCGCCACCGACGGCGAACGCATCGTCGCGGTGCGCTATTCGAGCGAGCGCCAGTCGCGCACGCTGTTCCACAGCACGTCGTTCCGCCATCTGCACGAGCTCTACCCCGACGATCCGCGCATCGCGGCGGTGGGCGACGACGCGTTCCTGGTGCTCTCGGAGCCGCTCGTCGATCTGCCGCATGCCTGGGAAGCGATCCCCGAAAGCACGGCGATCGTCGCGCACGGCGGCACCGTCGAGCAGGTGCCATTCACGCCGCGCATGCCGCACAACGGCGTGCATCGCTGATCCGCCGATGGCCGCGCGGGCCGCGGCCGGTTGCTCCTGAAGGCTCGCGCAGGTATAACTGCGCAGCCGGGCGCACGTCGCGCCCCGATTTCATCGTTTAGGAGAACGCATGGTGGATCTCGCGAACGCGCAACAATTCCTGATGACGCGCGGCATGGATTTCGGCCTCAAGGTGATCGCGGCGATCGCGCTGTGGATCGTCGGCCGCTGGCTGATCCGGCTCGCCACGCGCCTGCTCGGCCGGCTCGTGCAGCGCAGCGGCAAGGTCGACACGACCCTCGCCTATTACATGTCCTCGGTGGTCAGCGTGCTGCTGACGATCGTCCTGATCCTCGCGATCCTGCAGGTGTTCGGGGTTCAGACGACCTCGTTCGCCGCGCTGCTGGCCGGCATCGGCCTGGCGGTCGGCACGGCCTGGGGCGGGCTGCTCGCGCACTTCGCGGCGGGCGTGTTCCTGCAGGTGCTGCGCCCGTTCAAGGTGGGCGATTCGATCTCGGCGGCGGGCGTCAGCGGCACCGTCAAGGAGCTCGGGCTGTTCAGCACGACGATGCTGACGGGCGACAACGTCGTCACGATCGTCGGCAACAACAAGATCTTCTCGGACACGATCTCGAACTACAGTGCGACGACGCACCGCCGCGTGGATCTGACCGCGCGAATCGCGAACGGCGTCGATGCGAAGGAAGCGATCGAGAAGCTGCGCGCGGCGATCCTGCGGATCCCCAACGTGATGACAACGCCCGCGCCCGATCTCGGCATCTTGCAATTCACGCCGGAAGGCCCGGTGCTGTTCGTGCGTCCCTGCACGCCGCCGGGCACGTACTGGCAGGTCTATTGCGACGCCCAGCACGCGATCCTCGAGACGCTGCGCGACGCCGGCTATCCGACGCCCGAAACGCCGACGATCCAGCGCACGGCCGTCTGACGCCGCCCGGCAAGCCAAAAAACAACGCCCGCTCGGCCAGAGCGGGCGTTTTGCTTGTAGCGGCGCTGCGGCGCAGCGCGACGGCCGCCGTCAGCCGCGTCCGCGCTCGCCGCCGCGCGGCGCATTCGAGCGGCTGCGCAGCAGCTTCCACAGCCCGCCGATCACCACCGGCACGGCGGCCGCGCCGATCCCGACCAGCACGATCACGTTCAGGTACTGGCGGATGAACGGAATGTTGCCGAAGAAATAGCCGAGCAGCGTCAGCAGCAGCACCCACAGCAGCGCGCCGGCGATGTTGAAGAACTGGAAGCGCGCGAAGCCCATCTGCGACACGCCCGCCACGAACGGCGCGAACGTCCGCACCACCGGGATGAAGCGCGCGGCGACCAGCGTCTTGCCGCCGTGGCGCTCGTAGAAATCGTGGGTTTTCTGCAGCGCGGCGCGGTCGAGGAAGCGCTCGAGCACGGGAACCCGCGTGTCGAACACCTTCGGGCCGATCGTGCGGCCGATCAGGTAGTTGACGGTGTTGCCGAGCGTGGCGGCCGCCAGCAGCAGCACGATCAGCGCCGCGACGCTCATCTCGCCCGATGCGGCGAACGCGCCGGCGATGAACAGCAGCGAATCGCCCGGCAGGAAGGGCAGGATCACCAGCCCGGTCTCGCAGAACACGATCAGGAACAGCACGAGATACACCCAGGCGCCGTATTGCCGGATGAACTGGCCCAGGAACGCATCGATGTGCAGGACAAGACCGAAAAAATGGAGCAGCGTATCCAAATGCGTTTCCTTCCAAATCGAGATAGTGCAGGAGCGACAGCGCCTGGAGGCCAGGCGCGACCCGCGGGAATGATACCGAAAGAAGCTTAAGGGCCCGTGAAAAAATCGCCGCCGGCCGAGCTCGAACGGGGCCGGATGCGCCCTCGGTGAGCCGGGCGCCGCGTCGTTATAATTCCGCCATGTCCGAATTCACCGATTCCGCCGCCGACGACGCAGCCACCGCCTCCCCGGCCGTGCCCGCGTCCAGCCCGCGCCCGCTGCGCGCGATCCAGCCGCTGCCCGACCAGTTGATCAGTCAGATCGCGGCCGGCGAGGTGGTCGAGCGTCCCGCATCCGTCGTCAAGGAACTGCTCGAAAACGCACTCGACGCGGGGGCCTCGAGCCTGCGCATCGTGCTCGAGGAAGGCGGCGTCAAGCGCATCTCGATCACCGACGACGGCTGCGGCATCCCCGAAAACGAACTGCCGCTCGCGCTGATGCGCCACGCGACCAGCAAGATCCGCTCGCTCGACGAGCTCGAATCGGTCGCCACGCTCGGCTTTCGCGGCGAGGCGCTGGCCTCGATCGCATCGGTGGCCGACGTGTCGATCACGAGCCGCACCGAGCAGGCCCAGCACGCCACGCGCATCGACGCCGACACCGGCGCGCTGTCGCCCGCGGCCGGCACGCGCGGCACGACGATCGAAGTGCGCGAGCTCTACTTCAACACGCCGGCGCGCCGAAAGTTCCTCAAGAGCGAGCAGACCGAGTTCGGCCATTGCCTCGAAATGATCCGCCGCGCGGCGCTGGCGCGGCCCGACGTGGCGATTTCGGTGCTGCACAACGGCAAGGCCGTCGAGCACTGGAACGCGAGCGAACCGCCGGTGCGCGTCTCGAAGATCCTCGGCGACGGCTTCGCCACCGCGCATCTGCCGCTCGACGAACGCGCCGGGCCGCTCGCCGTCTACGGCTGCGCGGGCCTGCCCACGGCGAGCCGCGGGCGCGCCGATCAGCAGTATTTCTTCGTCAACGGCCGCTTCGTGCGCGACAAGCTGCTCACGCACGCGGTGCGCGCCGCCTACGAAGACGTGCTGCACGGCGATCGTTACCCGTCCTACGTGCTGTTCCTCGATCTGCCGCCGGAAGCGGTCGACGTGAACGTCCATCCGTCGAAGATCGAGGTGCGGTTCCGCGATTCGCGCTCGATCCACCAATACGTGTTCCACGCAGTGCAGCGCGCGCTGGCGCGGCACGCGGGCGCCTCGCCGGAAACCACGGCGGGCGGCCATGCCGCGCATCTGACGCCGTCCGGCGCCCCGGCCTTGTTCGAACGCCCGGCGCTGGCGCTGGGCGCGGGTGCGGGCGAAAGCGCGGCGGGCAGCACGACGGGCGA
>NZ_JAAGPF010000070.1 GCF_017104645.1 Burkholderia sp. Ac-20379 | reverse complement strand
AAAAAAAAAAACAGTAGTCGCGCAACTGAATGCTACGCATGCTACGCTAGTTGCAGTGAGTGGGCGCGACACGCTGTGCTATGCCATGCAGTGTTATTTTTACTAGTGCTCCGGCATCACCCGCTCTCTACACTGCCACCACCCCTCTTTCCCTACCCGACGCTCTTCCGATCAACTCCGCGGCGCGCCGCGCCAATGCCTCGGATTGCTCGATGGCCGCCGCGATCCGGTCGTGCTCGGGCGCCTGCAGACTGCCGTCGACGTAGGCCAGCAGGCTGGCGTCATCGACGCTCATGGCGTGACCC
>NZ_JAAGPF010000763.1 GCF_017104645.1 Burkholderia sp. Ac-20379 | reverse complement strand
CGCGGCCGTGTCGTTGACGCGGCGCCGCTGCTCGCGCGTGGCGAGCGGCAGCTCGAGCGGATCGGCAGCGCCCCAGGCCGAGGCGTCGTCGGCCAGGCGTTCGAGCAGCGCCGCGAACGACGCGAACGCGTCCTCCACCGTGCCCGGCGCGAACACGCCGTCGCGCACGTCCCAGTTCAGATGCAGCGCGCCGCCGCGCTCGGCCGCCTGGCAGTCGAGCCAGACCTGCGGCGTCTGCGTGATGCCGTAGCCGAGCCGCGCGCCGCGCATGAATTCGCCGTCGCCCGCGTCGGTGGCGCCGTCGATGCCGAGCGTGCTGGTGAACACCACCGGCATGATCAGATCGCGGCGGCGGTGTTCGCGCGCCAGCTCGCGCAGCACCTCCACGCCGCCGAACGCGGCGTGTTCGAGATCTTCCCAGAGCCGCTGCTGCAGGGCGCGCGCGGCATCGTCGAACGGCGCGCCGGGCGCATGCCGCACCTCGAGCAGGTTGACCGAGGTGAAATCGCCGACGATCCGGCCGACGTCGGCGTGCAGCGGCGGGCGGCTCAGCACCGTCACGGTCAGGCAGAACGCGGGCTGCCGCGACCAGCGTTCGATGGTCTGCGAGAAGGCCGCCAGCACCGCGCCCGAGGGCGTGACGCGGCGCGCGCCGGCCTGCGCGCGGAACGCGGCCCAGCGTTGCGGCGGCAGCGTCAGCGCATGACGCCGGAAACTCGGCGGCGCGGCCGTGCTGCGCTCCACGGTCGGCAGCTCCGGCGCGAGTGGCAGGCTCGGCAGCCGGGCCAGCCAGTACTCGCGGTCGCGTGCGTGGCGGGCCCGGTGCGACGGCAGTTA
>NZ_JAAGPF010000762.1 GCF_017104645.1 Burkholderia sp. Ac-20379 | reverse complement strand
GACGAGATCGTCAGCGCGCGCGCCGGGCGCGAGCGCGACGAGATGTCGGGCTTCGCGCCGCGCGTGCCGGTCAAGCCGGTGACCATCGCCGAGCTGGCCGGCGTGCCGCCCGCATGAGCGCCGGCATGGGCGCGGGTGCGCTGCCGCGGGCGCGCACCGAGGTGGCCGTGATCGGCGCGGGCATCGTCGGCATGAGCCTGGCCGGCTTTCTCGCGCATGCGGGGCTGGACGTGACGGTGCTCGACGCAGCCGTGGCCGGCGGCTCCACGGCGAACGCCGGCAGCCTGCACGTGCAGATGCAGAGCCGGTTCATGCGACTGTTTCCCGATCGGGTGCCGGGCATGGAACGGCAGTTGCCGCTGTATCCGAAGGCGGTGCGCTACTGGCGCGAATTCGAGACGTTGACCGGCGGCGATTTCGAGCTGAAGCAATCGGGCGGGCTGATGGTGGCCGACACGCCGCAACAGCTCGATTTCCTGCGCATCAAGAGCCGCCGCGAACGCGAACTGGGCCTCGCGACCGAGGTGATCGGCCGCGACGCGTTGCACAGCCTCGCGCCGTGGCTCGACGCACGCGTGCTGGGCGCGGAGCTGTGCGCGGACGAAGGCAAGCTCAATCCGCTCAAGTGCAATGCGGCCGTGCGCGCCTGGGCGCGGCGCGGCGGCGCGACGTTCGTCGAGCCCTTCGCCGTGCCCGCGTTCCAGGATCGGTCTCTCGTCGTTTACGGTCACTGTTTTGCTTTCTTTTTTGTTCCCCGTGTTCGCCCTTCCCTTCTTTCTTTATTCTGTTTTCTTCTTCTCTCTTCCATCTTCTTTCCTTCTTTCTTCCTCTCCTCTTTTCCCTCTTTTCTTT
>NZ_JAAGPF010000761.1 GCF_017104645.1 Burkholderia sp. Ac-20379 | reverse complement strand
TGCGCCAGTTGGCGGCTCAACTGGCCGGCTGCGCGGTCGAGCGGGCCGAGCGAGGGGATGTCGGAAGACTGGGCGGTGCGGGCCATCGTTTCTGGTCCAGAAAAATTGAATAAAACTGGCCCTTCATCATAGGCCAGCGACGGCGCAGAATCAGCCCATTCGATCAACCCTGCCCCACCGCCCTGCCGGAGCCGCCATGTATCTGCCCGCCCATTTCACCGAAGCGCGCCCCGACGCGCTGCACGCCCTGATCGCCGCCCACCCGTTCGGCGCGCTGGTCACGCACGGCGACGGCGGCCTCGACGCCAACCACCTGCCGTTCGAACTCGATCCGGCCGGCGGCACGCTCGGCGTGCTGCACGCCCACGTGGCGCGCGCCAACCCGGTCTGGCAGCAGGTGGAGAACGGCGCGCCGGTGCTGGCGATCTTCCGCGCGATGGACGCCTACATCTCGCCGAACTGGTATCCGAGCAAGCACGAGGCGCATCGTCAGGTGCCGACCTGGAACTACGCGGTGGTGCACGCGCACGGCCGCATCACGGTGCGCGACGACGAACGCTACGTGCGCGGCGTGGTGGCCAAGCTGACGCGCCGCCACGAGGCGACGCAGCCGGCGCCGTGGAAGATGGGCGACGCGCCGGCCGATTTCGTCGATACGCTGATGAAGGCGATCGTCGGCATCGAGATCGAGATCACGCGCCTCGAAGGCAAGAGCAAGCTGAGCCAGAACAAGGACGCGCGCGACGTGCAGGGCGCGGCCGACGGGCTGCGCGCGCAGGGGCGGGATGCGATCGCCGATGCGATGCTGGCGGGCGGGATCGCGCCGGGCGGCCGCAAGAACGACGGCGGCACGCAGGACTGACACGCAGCCGGCGGCCGCGTATCGAGCCGCGCGCGGTCCCGCCACCCGGCTTTGCCGCCTGGTTCC
>NZ_JAAGPF010000760.1 GCF_017104645.1 Burkholderia sp. Ac-20379 | reverse complement strand
AAAAAAAAGAAGAGAGAGAAGAGAGGAGAAAGAAGAATGAAAGAGAAAAGGATGACAAGGAGAGGTACAAAGAGACGAAGACGAAGGACAAAGAAGAGGCTAGTCCGAAAGCGTCTTTTCCCGGTGCGACGACCTGTCCGGCGGGGTCCGGCGCTATAATCGCGCACCATTCAACGAAAACACGACGGGAGGCACTGCGCGAGGCGCGACCGCCCGGTTTTCCGTGCCGCGCGGCCCCCTCCCATGCTCGCTCGTCTGTCCGCTACCGATCGCTTCGCCTTCATCCAGGGGGCGCGCGACTACGCGCCGACGCTCACCGCCATTCTCTCGTGGGGCCTCGTCACCGGCATCGCGATGAGCAAATCGGTGATGACCACCGGCCAGGCGGTCTGGATGACGCTCCTCGTCTACGCCGGTTCGTCCCAGCTCGCCGTGCTGCCGCTGCTGGCGGCCAAGCTGCCGATCTGGACCATCCTGCTGACGGCCGCGATGGTCAACCTGCGTTTCGTGATCTTCAGCGCGGGCCTGGCGCCCCATTTCTCCTATCTGCCGCCGTGGCGGCGCATCGCGATCGGCTATTTCAACGGCGACGTGATCTATCTGCTGTTCGTCAAGCAAGGCTTCGCGAACGGCTACGTGCCGGGCAAGGAAGCCTACTTCTGGGGAATGGCGGTGGCGAGCTGGCTGTCGTGGCAGGTGTCGTCGATGGCCGGCATCGCGCTGGCCGCCGTGGTGCCTGACCAATGGGGCCTCGGGCTGGCCGGCACGCTGGCGCTGATTCCGATCATGGTGTCGGCGGTGGCGAACCGCTCGACGCTGGCGGCCGTGGCGGTGGCCGGCATCGCGGCGCTGCTGGCGGTGGATCTGCCTTATCGGCTCGGGCTGCCGATCGCGGTGTTCGCGGCGCTCGCGGCCGGCACGCTGGCCGATCTCGCGATCGAGCGGGCCGACTGGCGCCGCCTGCGCGCCGAGGTCCGGCCGCGCGACGCGGTCGATCCGGCCGACGCCGCGC
>NZ_JAAGPF010000759.1 GCF_017104645.1 Burkholderia sp. Ac-20379 | reverse complement strand
CCGCGCTCGTGCACGGCGCGAACACCTCGATCGCGCGGCACGCGAACGGCACCGCCGCGCCGCCCGCCGCGAGATCCACGCCGGCGAGCCCGGCCCAGGCCTGGATCGCCGCGTCGAGCATGATCGGATGCAGCGGCAGGGCCTCCAGCGTGTGATGCAGCAGACGCGGCAGCTTCAGGCTGGCCAGCACGTAATCCGGCCCGCGATGCAGCTTGCCGAGCGCCTGGAAATTCGCGCCGTGGTGCATGCCGCGCGCCGTCAGCACGCGGTAGATGTCGGCGCCCTCGAGCACGTCGGTCGCCTGCGCGCGCAAGGCCGCCAGGTCGAGCGGGTGCGGCGCGGCGTCCGGCCATTGCGCCGACATCCGTTCGACCCGGCCCTGAACGTGCGGCACCGCTTGCGAGCCGCCACCGCTACCGCCACCGCTGTCGCGCTCGTTCTCGCGCTCGATCTCGAAGCTCGCCGCCCCCCGATGCGCGGCATCGGCCTGCGCGCGGCGCAACCGGATCTCCACGCCCGTCGGCCCCGCGCCGGCACGGATCGGCCGCGCCCAGAGCAGATCCGCGAAGCGCCAATGGAATGCCGCCTCGCCGCCTTCCGTCCGGTGCGCCTGCTCGCTCGCGGCGCGCGCCATTTCGAGGCCGACCATGCCCGGCAGGATCTGCACGTCGCCGACACGATGCTCGTGCCAGAAGAATTCGCCGCCCTTGAAGCGCGATGCATGACGCTGCAGGTCGAAGCTGGACAGATTGCGATGCAACAGCGGATGCCGGATCGCTTCGGGATCCTTCACGCCGAGCGATTCGTCCATCCAGTAGCGTTCGCGCGCGAACGGATAGAGCGGCGCGTGAATCCGGCGCGCGGCGGGTTCACCCGATGCCATCGCGGCGGCCTGCCATGCGGCCCAATCGGCGTCCTCGCCGGCCACCCACGCCCGCGCCAGTTCGTGCGCGGCGCGCGCGGCCGGATCGTCCGCGGCGCATGCG
>NZ_JAAGPF010000758.1 GCF_017104645.1 Burkholderia sp. Ac-20379 | reverse complement strand
AGTCGATCAGCTGACTCTCGATAAAATCACCACCCTCCAGCTTACTCCTTCGCTACCGCCCCCACGCTCCCCTCCACTGCCACCAACCCTCTTCCCCTACCCGACGCTCTTCCGCTCTCGGAACCGTGCGCCATCGTGCGGGCTCGCCTCCGCTCACCGCGACGCGGGCGCGGCGGCGCGTGCGTCGCGCATCAGCGCCTCGATCTCGTCGGCGGCCACCGGCACGTCGCGCGTGATCAGCTCGCAGCCGTCGGCGGTGACGAACGCGTCGTCCTCGATGCGGATGCCGATGTCGTGGAATTCGGCCGGCACGTCGTCGGCGGCGCGCACGTAGAGGCCCGGCTCGATCGTGAGCGCCATGCCTTCGCGCAGCGTGCGCCAAGGCAGCGCACCCTGGGCATCGCGTTCGGCGCCGCGTTCGCGGTAGTCGCCGCAATCGTGCACGTCCATGCCGAGCCAGTGGCCGGTGCGGTGCATGTAGAAGCGCGAATAGGCGCGTTCGGCGATCACGTCGTCGACGCTCGCGAAGCGCGACTTCGGCACGATGCCGGTGTCGAGCAGGCCCTGCGCGAGCACGCGCACCGCCGCGTCGTGCGGCGCCTCGAACGGCACGCCGGGGCGGGTGGCCGCGGCGGCGGCCTCCTGCGCGGCCAGCACGATGTCGTAGAGCGCGCGCTGCGGGCCCGAGAAGCGGCCGTTCGCGGGGAACGTGCGCGTGATGTCGGACGCGTAGCCTTCGAGTTCGCAGGCCGCGTCGATCAGGATCAGGTCGCCGTCCTGCGCGACCGCGTTGCCGGCCGGGTAGTGCAGCACGCAGGCGTTCGCGCCGGCCGCGACGATCGAGCCGTAGGCCGGCCCGGCCGCGCCGTGGCGGCGGAATTCGTGCAGCAGCTCGGCCTCGATCTCGTACTCGCGGATGCCGGGGCGCGTGACCGCCATCGCGCGCCGGTGCGCGCTCGCGGAAATCACGGCGGCGCGGCGCATGATCGCCTGCTCGTGGGCATCCTTCACGAGGCGCATCTCGTCG
>NZ_JAAGPF010000757.1 GCF_017104645.1 Burkholderia sp. Ac-20379 | reverse complement strand
CGCGCAGGCCCAGGCCGTGCGGCTCGAACAGGCGGGGCTGGGCGAATCGGGCCGTGCGCTGCGGGCGCTGGCGCACGGGCTGCACGGCGCGGAGCCGGCGGCGCTGCCGACGCAACTGGGCTGGCTGACGCTGCTGCTGTGCGGCATCGCCGAGTCATGAAGGGCCTCGCCCGGCGGCGTCGCACGCCGCCGGGCGATACGAATAACAGGGGGCGCGGCCGGCATAGCGTGACGCCGGCCGCGCCGAACCATCAGCATGTCGCCCGGCCGCGATGCGGCGGGCGACACGAGAGTCAGGCGCGGCGCAGGCCCGCGCCGAGGATCCGAGGGAGAGCACGCGATGCGTCGTTTTGAATTGATCGAAGGCAAATCCAGCAAATTCTGGGAAGTCGAGCCGGCCGGCTCGGACCTCAACCTGCGCTGGGGCCGCATCGGCACGGCCGGGCAGAGCCAGACCAAATCGTTCGCCGACGAGGCGAAGGCGCGCGCCGCGCTCGACAAGCTCGTCAAGGAAAAGACCGGCAAGGGCTATGCCGAAGTGGCCGTGGCGGCCGGGGCCGGCATCGGCGCCACCGCACCGAAGCCCGCGACGGCGGCCGCGCCGCAGGCGACGAACGCCGCGGCCTCGCCGATGACGCCGCCCGGCGACGCGAGCGAGCGCGTCGATACCGATGCCGATGCCGATGCGGTCGCCGTCGTCGAGGACGATCCGGCTGCGGCCGTCGACACCGCCTTGACGGCCGAGGCCGAGGCCCACGCCGAGCCCGAGCTGCCCCAAACCGCGAGCCTGGACGCGCAATGCGACCAGGTCTTCAATGCCGTGCGCGAGCAGATCGTGTCGGGCGAGATGGCGGCGGGCGAAACGGTGTCGGCCACGCAGCTCAAGCGCCGCTTCGGGGTCAGCGAGCGCGGCGAGGAGATGGAAAGCGACCTGCTCAAATCGAACGGCCTGCTGTATGGCTGGGGAAAGGAGCACAGCATCCACGAAAGCGCGCAGGCGCGCGCGGCCGCGATCGCGCCGCGCACCG
>NZ_JAAGPF010000756.1 GCF_017104645.1 Burkholderia sp. Ac-20379 | reverse complement strand
GCGGGCAGCGCGCTGCCGTTCGACACCGCGACCAGCGCCTGCGCGGCGCCGTCGAGCGCGAAGCCGAGCGAATCGGGCGGCAGGTGCAGCGCGGACAAACGCGTGGCCGCCGGCGCCGGTTTGCCCGGATTGGCGTGACGCGGACGGGACGGACGGGGGGAGCGAGGCTGGTTCATCGAATGCGGAATCGTGCGCGCCGGCGCCGGGCGGGCTGCGCGGCGGGCGGCAATGGCGTCAAACGCAGGATTGTAGCGCGCCGCCGCCGTGGATTCCCGCACGATCCGGGCGGCCGATTCCAGCCGACGGGCCGGATCGCCGCGGCCGATCGTCACCTCGACGCGCCTGCCCGGCTGCGGCAGGCGCCAGGCTGCCTCCCGGCGCCCGGATTCCTCAGACCCGACGCGTCCCGGCCGCCCTCTCCCGCTCGGTGCGGAATCGCACGGACGCGGGCTCGCCGCAATTCGTCTAATAGAAACCACGGAGCACCGAGAGGCGCAGCGTTCGGCAACGAACCGGCCACGACGCGCACCGCATGACGGCCGCCCAGCCGGACGCACCGCGCGACGCGGGCGCCAGGCCGCCGGACGCGGTCATGACCAGCGGGGGTTGGAGCCAGCGCATGCCACGGGGCTGTGGATCGCGGCGCCACATGGTTCGAACCGCCGAACGCACCAGCAGCACCCACTCGGGGACCTCATTCCATGAAAACCGCATTGCGCCGCATCCTTTCCGAATCCGCCCGTCTGAGCGTGCCGGTCGATACGCTCGCCGACGACGCCGATCTCTACGCCGCCGGCCTTTCCTCGCTCGCCACCGTCCACCTGATGCTCGCCATCGAGGACGAATTCGGCATCGAGGTGCCGGACCGCATGCTCACGCGCCGCCTGTTCTCGAGCATCGACTCGCTGGCCGCCGCTGTCGCCGAACTGCAGAAGGCCGCAGCATGAGCTCGCCGCTGATCCATCAGCCGGCCGCGGCGGATCCGGCCGGCTCGGCCGCGCTGGCGGCCGCGGCCGCGAGCGACGCGCCGGGCGCGG
>NZ_JAAGPF010000755.1 GCF_017104645.1 Burkholderia sp. Ac-20379 | reverse complement strand
CGCGGCGGCCGCGTGATCTGCGAGGCCGCCGACGCGAGCGATGCGCGCGCGGCCGAGCAACTGGTGGACGGCATTCGGCGGCGTTTCGGCCGTCTGGACGGCGTGGTGCATGCGGCGGGCCAGCTCGACGACGGCGCGCTGCTGCAGAAAGTGCCGGCCCGCGTGGCCGGCGTGCTGGCGCCCAAGGTGGCCGGCGTCGTCAATCTCGATCGCGCGCTTGGTACCGCGCCGCTCGACTTTTTCGTGCTGTTCGCATCGATCGCGGGCGCGCTCGGCAATCCCGGGCAGGCCGATTACGCGGCCGCCAATGCGTTTCTCGACGATTTCGCCGCCGTGCGCGAGGCCCGGCGGCGCGCCGGCCGGTGCCATGGCCGCACGGTCGCGATCGACTGGCCGCTCTGGCAGGACGGCGGCATGCAACTCGACGCCGCCACGCTCACGCTGATGAAGAAGACGGCCGGGCTGACGCCGCTCGCGACCCGCACCGGCCTTGCCGCGCTGTCGGCGATCGTGGCCGGCGATGCGCCGCAGGTGCTGGTGCTGACCGGCGACCCCGCGCGCCTGCGCGAACGCATCCTGGCCGCGCCGGCCCTGCCGCGCTTCGTATCCGAATCTGCATCTGCATCTGCATCCGCACCCGCCGCCGTCACGCAGGCGCAGGTCGCGCCGGCGGCGGCTGTCGATACGGGCGAGTTGCGCCAGCGTGTGCTGGCCGCGCTGATGCGCGCGGTGGCGCAGCAACTGAAGGTGCCGCTCGAGGATCTGTCCGCCGATACCGAGCTGAGCGAGTACGGTTTCGACTCGATCAGCTTCACGCAATTCGCCAACGCACTGAACGATCGTTTCGACCTCGACGCCACGCCGACGCTGTTTTTCGAGTATCCGACGCTCGACGAGCTCGCCAGCTATTGCGTGAACGAACACGGCGCGGCGATGGCGGAGCGGCTGGGGGTGGCCCCGGCGGCCCCGGCCGTGCCGGTGGCTTCGCCCGCCGAACCGGCTGCCGCGCCCGTCGCGGCGGCGTTTGTCGTGGCGCCTGCCGCGCCGGCA
>NZ_JAAGPF010000754.1 GCF_017104645.1 Burkholderia sp. Ac-20379 | reverse complement strand
ATGATCGAGGAGTCGTGATAGGCGCGATGGATCAATGACAGAACGCGCACGAGTGGAGCGTACAGATGCGTGGGTACTACAGTAAGAAGATGGGGGTAGTTGCAGGGTGGTATGAGTCACAGTGGGAGGAGCACATTAGTGTAGAGTGTGGCACGACAGGAGACACTATTAAGGTGAGAATGTCACATGTTAATCGTGAATCTGCTCCTGTGATTGTTTTTTTTTTTTTTTTTAATTA
>NZ_JAAGPF010000753.1 GCF_017104645.1 Burkholderia sp. Ac-20379 | reverse complement strand
GCACTGACGCTGCCCGGCCAGTTCGCCGAGCCGTTCGGCCCGTTGATCAAGAACGCGCCGATCCTCGCCATCCTGTTTCTGCTGATCCACGAATCGGACTTCTCATGAACGCCTATCTGATCGTCAAGACGCTGCATATCCTGTCCTCGGTGCTGATGGTCGGCACCGGCTTCGGTTCGGCGTTCTATCTGTTCTTCGCGAACCGCACGCGCTCGGTGCCCGCGATCGCGGCCGTCTCGCGGCTGGTGGTGCGCGCCGACTGGTGGTTCACCACGCCGGCCGTGCTGTTCCAGCCGGCCTCGGGCCTGTGGCTCGCGCATCAGGCCGGCTGGCCGTGGCAAACGCCGTGGATCGTCGCCACGCTGGTGCTGTACGCGGTGGCCGCCGCGTGCTGGCTGCCGGTGGTCAAGATCCAGCTCGACATGACGAAGCTCGCCGGCGCCGCCCAGGCAAGCGGCGCGACGGTCCTGCCCGACGCCTACTGGCGCTACGCGAAGATTTGGGAACGGCTCGGCTACCCGGCGTTCATCGCGATGCTGGCGGTGTATTTCCTGATGGTGATGAAGCCGGCCTGAGCGG